>JBPCXK010000784.1:0-6631 GCA_051008635.1 Gammaproteobacteria bacterium | reverse complement strand
TGACGGCGCCGTTGCCGGCAGTATGTTCGCACATGTCCAAATCAAGCTTAGTCTTCCTATTTTTTCTTCTAACTACCTTAGGTGCCTGCGCATCGATTGACACCGGTCCTGGCGTACTGTCATCCAACCGCGAGGGAGAGTGCGTAGTATTGCTTCACGGACTGGGCCGCACTCAGTCGTCGATGCGTAAAATCGAAAACGAGCTGACGTCCGACGGCTTCACTGTGGCCAACGTGGCTTACCGATCTCGATCCGCCTCGATCGAACAACTCGCAGACACGGCGATTTCAAAAGGCCTATCCGAATGCCGCGACAAGCCGTCCCAGAAAATACATTTCGTCACCCACTCCCTGGGCGGTATTCTTCTTCGCTACTATCTTGCAGGTCACGCGATTGATGAGTTAGGGCGCAGTGTCATGCTGGCGCCTCCGAATCAAGGCAGCGAAGCAGCTGATGTATTTCGCAGCTGGCCGGGGTATAGCCTGCTGCACGGCGAAGCTGGCTTCCAACTTGGAACAGACGAGAACAGCGTACCGCTGCAATTGGGCGCCGTACAATTCGATGTCGGGGTTATTGCCGGTGATCGCTCGATAGATCCGTTGTCATCCCTGGTGTTACCAAATCCGGATGACGGGCGGGTGTCGGTAGAAAGAACCAAAGTAGATGGTATGAACGATTTCCTGGTGGTTCATCACTCTCACTTCTTCATAATGAAGAGCAAAGGAGTTATTCGGCAAATTCGACACTATCTCGAGTTCGGCGAATTTGACCACACGGCTGAGGAGCCAAGCAGCTAGCCCGCATGTTGCACCAGGATCCGGGTCTTTGGGGTGGGGGCTGGGGCGTAAAAGAGGGATCGGGTATTGAATTTACCCATCTACCACAGCGAACACATACGGAGGTGAACGCCGTCCTCGGCCACCGCTGGGCAAACGTTGTCCCAACGGGCCGATGGTCACTGTTTAGCCGTGATTAATTTGCTTGAACAACTTCAAAGGCCTGCGCCAACAGCAGTCTGGCCCGCCCACCGATAGAACTGCTCCGCCGGGACCATCGCCTGTTGCGCCTGAGCCCGTGGCTGAGGCGTATGGTCCGGTAGCGCCTCCGCGCCGCGAGGCTGGGGTTTTTGGCGGCTGAGCCGTGCAGCAAACTGCCGGTACTGCGGCGCTTTTGCGGCCTGCTCGGGGATCCTCTCCAACGCGCTGGCCATGAGCTCATAGGCGCGCGAGACCTGCTCGGAATCGTCGAATTGTTTGTGAAAGCTTCTGAGTAACCTCACAACCGCCTTGTTGTCGTCGACATCGTGCAGCGCGCGAGCCAGCCTGATACGGAGGTCTGCCTTGTCCGGTGCATAGTCAGGCACCACTGCGATGAGCGATCGCCAGGTCTGGGCCACCGCAAAATCCCCTTGGTGCTCCATCACCAGCGGGAAAAACCGGCGTGCCAGCCTCGTCAACGCTTCGCGATTTCTGGTCGCGCACAGGAAGCGGAAGCAATTCGTCCACAATCCCAGGTTGTCGGGGGCCTCGGGCAGCAACCGACGGTACAACTCCAGTGCCCGCTCGTACAATCCTTCCTTGACCAGGACTTCGATGCCGGCCTGTTGCACCTGCAGTTCGGTACGTACCTTTTTGATCGCGGTCTTGTCGACGGCGTAGAAGCCTAACGCCTCTTGATTCTGAAAGACCACGTAGCCCATCATATGAAAGATGGTGATCATGTAGTAACTGCTGATGCCGCTTTGAACGACAAGTGCTGCGTTCGGGTCTGCATTGCTGATCAGCGTACCAAGCAATTGCACGGAACCGAGCATGATGAAAATGAAAACCAGCATCAGCCAGTAAGACAAACCGGTGAGACGCAGAAATTCCAGTATTCGCGCAGGATTGAGCGCGCTGAGGAGTTCCCCGTGAATGGCGAGCAGGATAAAGATCGCCGGTAGCGCAATCGTTAGTGACACACTGGCGAGGACCCCGGCCGTCAGCCCGAACGCCGTGAATATCAAGCCGACCGCGCCCGCGGCGACGATATAGATAAGGATCAGGCGCACGAACAGCGTGAAGCCGCCACCAAAACAATCGATCACGCCTGGCGCCTTGAGTTCGCCCCGGGCGGTATTTTCCAGGCAACAGAAGTAGTAACGCGTCAGCAGCACCGTAGAGACCAGTAACAGAATCGACGAAGCCGCCATCGAAACAAGCGACGCCAGCAGTATTACACCCATGGCCGGCAAGCTGAACGCGTAACGGTAGACGCTGGCGAGTCGACGCCAGAATGGTTGCGCGCTGTGGGCCGCACCCAGTGATTCCATGGGCCGGTTGCAGACAAAACACAGCTCACGACCGTCCGGTCGTGTGTTACAGCACTGGTCGCAGCCGCTTGCAGAGGGTGGTATTTGCAGGTTCTCATGTCGGTTTTCGCTCCGTTATGCTGCCGCCGCGTATTGGTCAGCCAACCGGGCGTAGCCCGCTCTTTTGTCCCGTGAACCCGGGGACGACCCCGCCAGGCGGCGCGCCAGTTTCGCCATCATCGGGTCTCGTGAACCGCGCTGCACCAGACCGGCGAATATCTGTTCGGCCAGGTTGACATCAGTGGTTTCCACCGTGGCCAGCGCGAGACGGATTTGCTGCGGCTCGCCAATGGCTGTCTGTTCGGCCGGCTGCAGCTCGCGCCAGAGCCTGGCCTGCGCCGCCAGCAGGTGCGCATCCCTGTGATCATGCTGCAACGACTTCAACAAGAAGTGCTTGAGTGCGTCGCCGCCTTCGGCGCTGATCAGGTTGAGCCGAATCGCGCCCAACTCCGGTTTCTCGGCGTACTTGACGAGCATTTTTTCCACGTCCTGCAACGCCTGGCGGAAGCGATAGTCGCCAATCGCCCGATACACCTTGTCGAGGTCCACCTTATAGGGATCGATGTCCTGCTCTTGTTCAAGGTAGTCGGTATCGATACCGTCCCTATGCGAGAGCTTCGTACACGCAATCAGCAACGCGCCGCCGACAAAACCGCCCATGTGCGCGGTGTAGGCGATATTGGACGCATCGTTGAGAAAATACTGGGAAAGTTCCTTGCCAATGAACAGCGGCAGAATCACCAATGCGGGCGCGCGAAAGTAACCTGTGAATACGAATACCCAATAGAAAAATTCGATCTTCCTGAGTCCATACAGGGCCAGATACATGGCCATCACCGCCGAAATTGCGCCCGAGGCGCCGATCAGGCTGACGTTGCCGGCGCCCAGTGCTAACTCTGTACCGCTGAACAACAGGCCCCCGAATACGCCGCCGAGCAGATAAAACAGCAGGAAGCGCAGATGTCCGAGCGCCGCCTCGACGGCGAAGCCGCAGATGATCAGAAACACCATGTTGCCGAGCAGATGCTCCACCCCGCCGTGCAGAAACTGGTGCGTAAGCAGCGAGATTGCATCCAGCCGCTTCGGCGTCAGGCCAAACCTGCGACTGCTGATGTTGTCCAGCGCTTCGTTGACCGCGGCGCGGTCCCTGCGCCACTGCGCGACGTCTATCGTTGGATAGGATTGAATATTGCTTTCGAGGAACTCATAGAAGTCCTGGTCCAGCGCCATGCTCGCCGCGAACGCTTCGCGTTGCCGCGGACTTTCATCCAGATCGTCCAGCGCCTCGTCATCGATGTGCTCTTGCCAGTAGTCCCGGTACGGCTCCCACTCGACATCCAACAGCTTGCGATCCTGGTAGCTCTCTACCGAGCGCGTGACGTGTTCAGTGTCCGCGCTCTGATAGAAGACGAAGACCAGCACGTTGAGGACAACCAACGCCAGCAAGACCAGCGGCGGCTTTGTCCAGTCTATGCGTTTTTGACTGGGGAGGATAACCATGCATACGAATCTCTTATTTCAGTGTGAATTCGACCAAAGCCATGTCGAACACCGGCGACATCTGGATCTGCGCGAAAGCCGCGGCGCGGATTACCCGCGATATGATCAGCGAAGAGTGATGCTGCACCCCTGGCGATCCCGCTGTCTTAGGCCCGAAGCCGTTAGACCGGAGATTTTGCGTCGCCGCCTTTCGACGGGTTTGCCTTTTCAGTGGTTGTGCCTTGGGAGCCAGCGGCGCGAAGACCGCTCATCTGATGAGGGACAACCTGTCCGTTAGGGACAGTCGAATCATACAAAAGTGTAAAAACGACTGACGTGACGGCGGTCGCAGAAGCGAGCAGCCAGGGAAGGCGAAGTGCTGGAAGCGTTTGTCACCCGGAAACGCGACCGTAAGGCTGCTCTGACGTTCTTGCGCAAAGCGATGAGACGCTACGGCCGTCCAGAAGTGGTTGTGACCGATCGCCTGCGCTCATACCGGGCGGCCATGGGGAGAAATCGGCAACGAGGACCGTCAAGAGACAGGCCGCTGGCTCAATAATCGGGCCGAGAATTCACACCAGCCCTTCCGCCGACGAGAGCGGGCGATGGCGAAATTCACACGCGCCGAATCACTTCAGAAATTCGCCGCCGTTCACGCACTTTAATCAAGAACGTCATCTCTACAACCGCGAGAACTTCAAACTTATAGATCCGTTGTGGCGCCGGCATGCCGTCGGCCCGCACCAGCGCCACGCCCAGGTTGGTGACATTCGCAAGGCCCGTGTTCTCCACGCTCAGCGATTCCTGGGTGCTGCCATCGAGCGCCACGCCCGTTTCGATAAAGCTCGGGCTGTAGCGCAGCACTGGCGCCGCTTCGGAGAATCGGTAGTTGACCGTGACGCGCCCGAGCGTCTCATCACCCGAGACTCCGCGCTCTTGAGCACAAACACCATCGCGCCGTGTTCGCGCGCGGTGGCGTCGGCCTGCTGCGTATTCTGGCGAAAGCGATCACCGATTCTGGATGATTCCGATCACCCGATCTTCCTAACGCGCCGTGTTGGATAATATCACTATGAGTGATCGGAATGGACGATGTCGCTCATAGCCTTTCTCATCGACTCGCCTTTGAGATTGATCTTGTGACTGTTGTGTAGAAGGCGGTCGAGAATGGCATCAGCCAGAGTGGCGTCGCCTATTGTGTGATGCCACTGTTTGAGCGGCAACTGACTGGTGATCAGGGTGGAACGCAAGCCGTGGCGGTCTTCCATGATTTCGAGTAAATCGTTGCGTTGCCCGAGGGTCATTTTCTCCAGTCCCCAGTCGTCGAGGAGGAGCAGGTCGGTTTTGGCGAGTTGCTGAATGAGTTTGCTAAAGCGCCCATCGCCGTGAGCGATGCTCAAGGCCTCAAGCAATCGTGAGGTGCGGAAGTAGCGCACTGATAGTCCGTGACGACAGGCCTGTGTGGCGAGCACGCAGCCGAGATAGGTTTTGCCGCAACCGGTGGGTCCAGTGATCAGGACGTTGTGATGCTGGTGTATCCAGTGGCTGGAGAGCAGGTCGGCAAACTGACTCTTGTTGAGGCCGCGAGGATGGCGGTAGTCGATGTCCTCGGGACAGGCCTGGAGCTTGAGTCGGGCGGCCTTGAGCAGACGGGTGATTTTGTTGTTGTTGCGATAGAGCGCTTCACGGTCCACCAGCAGGGCGAGGCGTTCCTCGAAGCCGAGTTCATCGTGAGTGGCGGGCTGGGCCTGCTGTTGTTCGAGGGCTTGGGCCATGCCGGTGAGCTTGAGGCTGCGCAGGGTGTTGAGGGTTTGGGTGTTGAGCATGATGTTCTCCTGTGTGAGTGGGTTGAGTGATCGGATCGGCTGGGATCCGGGTTAGTGGTAGTAGTCTTTACCGCGGATGTTCGGATGTTCTCGTGGTGATCCAGGCGCAGCTCGTCCTGTGTCGAGGGCTGGGAAGATTCGACGGGGAGTTGATCGAGACCGCGCTTGAGGATGGACTCCACGCTGGTGCGGGTGGGCGAGTTGATCAGCAGCGCCCGTGCACAGGCCTGGTTCAAGCGCTCACGCCCGTACGTTTTGGTATTGCTCAGTAAGGCCAGGATGCGGCGGTAGCTTTGTTCGCGGTGGCGTTTTTCCTGCAGGAGATGACGGACTACTTCGCCGGTGGCCTCCCCGATGTCGCCGGCCCAGCGCAGGAAGCGCTCAGGTGACCAGTCACTCATGGCGCGATGGGACTGGGGCATATGCTCGGCACAGGTGCTGTGAGCGCCGCGGCGGTGGCTGCGCGGATGGGTAGCAATGCGCTGGCCGTGGTGGTAGATCGCCACAGTGCGCTCGGTGGCGTGCACATCCACGCGCTGCTTGACCAGGTGATGCGGGACGGAGTAGTAGTGCTTGTCGAACTCGATGTGGTAGTCGATATGCACGCGGGCCTGTTTGATCTCGGCGTACTCATACGGCTGTGCCGGCAAGGGTCGCAGGGCCGGTTGATCGAGTTGCTCGAACTGGCTGCGGCGGGTGCCGGGGCGTTTTTTGAAGGCCCGTTCATTGAGGCCATCCAACAACACCCGGATGGCCTGATTCAGTGAGGCCAGGGTAAAGAAGGTCTGATGGCGAAGGCGAGCCATGATCCAGCGCTCGACGATTTGCACGGCGACTTCGGCCTTGGCTTTGTCTTTGGGTTTATACGGGCGCGCGGGCACGATGGCCACCTGGTAGTGGGTGGCGAGTTGCTGATAGCTGGGATTGATGTCGGGTTCGTAGCGGTGGGTTTTGTGCACAGCGCTCTTCAAGTTAT
>JBPCXK010000783.1:0-7619 GCA_051008635.1 Gammaproteobacteria bacterium | reverse complement strand
CATTCGCGTTGGCGCAGGGCGCGCGCGCTGGTGGTGCAAAAGCCATTCGCCACTGCCGCGCGACGAACGTGAAACAACTGCCGGGTGGCGAATGGCGGGTCAGCACGGATCACGGCGACATCGACTGCGAGATCGTGGTCAACGCGGGCGGCGCTTACGCGCGGCAGATTGGCAGGTGGTCCGGTCTCGATCTGCCGATCACGTGCATGACGCATCATTATCTGGTGACCGACACCGTGCCCGAATTCCTCACGCTCGACAGGGAGCTCCCGGTCGTGCGCGATGACCGGCTGGTCTCCGGCTACATCCGCATGGAGCAAAAATCCGGGCTCATCGGCATCTACGAAAAGGCGAATCCCAACACGGTGTGGCTGGATGGCGCGCCGTGGGAAGCGGAGCACGAACTCTTCGATCCGGACTACGAGCGCATCATGACCTGGCTGGAAAACGCAATGGACCGCATGCCGGTGCTTGCTGACCTCGGCATCAAGCGCGAAGTACATGGCGCGATCACCCATCCGCCGGACGGCAACCCGCTGTGCGGCCCGGCGCCGGGCCTGCGGAACTACTGGTGCTGTTGCGGCGTGCAGATTGGGCTGGGCTGGGGGCCGGGCTTGGGGAAATATCTGGCGCAGTGGATGGCGCGCGGCGCGGCGGACATCAACATGCGCGATTTCGATCCGCGGCGTTACGGCTCGTTTGCGAACTTCGACTATGCAGTCACCAAGGCCAAGGAAGACTACTTGTTACGTCACGAAATACCGTACCCGCACTTCAACCGCACCGCCTCGCGCCCTAACAAAACGAGCCCACTGTACGAGCGGCTAAAAGAGAACGGTGCAGTATACGAGGAGGTATTCGGCTGGGAACGCCCACGCTGGTTCGCGAGCAATGGTATGGCGCAGGAGGACGTTCATTCGTTTCGTCGCACGCCGGTGTTCGACGCGGTCGCGCGCGAAGTCAGGGCCGTGCGCGAAACCGCCGGCATCATGGACCTGTCGCCCTTCGCCAAGGTCGAAGTCTCGGGCACCGACGCGGAAGCCTTCGTCAACCGCATGATTGCCAACCGCGCTCCGGCCAAAGCCGGACGCATGGTACTGACGCATATCCTGAACCCCAGAGGCACAATTGAGAGCGAGACCATGGTCATCCGCCTCGAGGGCGGCGTTTTCTATTTCGTGTTCGCGGCGTTTCATGAACTGCGTGTGATGGACTGGTTGATGCAACACCGCCCGGCGGACGAAGATGTCGTGATTGCAAACGTTTCGCAAAAAATCGGCACGCTCGCGCTGCAGGGTCCCGCCGCCCGCGATATCCTGCGACAGGTCACGCAAACGCCACTCGATAACGGGAACTTCCCCTGGTTCAGCGCGCAGGACATCGAGATTGCGGGCCACGGCGTGCGTGCCTTGCGCATGTCCTACGCAGGCGAGCTGGGGTGGGAATTGCATCTGCCGATGCGCCATGTGGCCGATGTCTATGACGCCCTGTGGCAAACTGGACAGGCGTTTGGGTTACAAAACTACGGCTCCTATGCAATGAATGCGATGCGACTGGAGAAGATGTTCAAGGGCGCGAGCGAGCTCACGACCGAAGTCACACTGGCCGAAGCCGATGTCATGCGCCTGGTCAAGCTCGACGACCATGGGTTCATCGGCAAGGAGGCGACCGCAAGATCCGCGGTCAACGGCCTGCGCTGGATTTGCGCCTATCTCGAGATCGAGGACACGGTCACCGACTGCCACGGCTCGGAAGCCGTGTTAGCGAATGGCGCGCGTATCGGCGCTGTGTCGTCGGGTGCTTATGGACATGCGACCGGCAAATCGCTTGCCTTTGCGTACATCGATCCTGAATATGCCGGCGCGGGCACCGCGCTGGAAGTGTCAGTGTTGGGCGAGCGGCGGCCCGCACGTGTACTCGCCGAGGCGGTTTACGACCCCGGCAATCAACGCCCGAGAATGTGAGGATAGATCAATGTCAGTGGCAAAACACGGCCCCCCAACCCCGACCGATCACTACGGCTTAGCCGAGCACACCCTTCCCAGCGTCGGCCTCGGCGGCTACGTCATACCGGAAGATTTGCGTTTCGTGATTCGCGAAGGCCGCGGCGGCCGTGTGATCACATCGCACGGCCGCGAATATGTCGACTATGTCTGCGGCGCGGGCGCGACCATTATCGGCCACAACCATCCGGCCGTGATCGAGGCCGTGCAAAAACAGGCCGCTAAAGGCATGCACTTTTTCGGCGCGCTCAACGAAACGGCGGTGGAGCTTTCAGAGGTGCTCGTCGACGCGATCCCCTGCGCGGAGCACATCATCTTCGCAAGCACCGGTTCGGAGGCGACCGCTTATGCCATGCGTGTGGCGCGAGCGTACACCAACCGCGACAAGGTGCTGAAATTCGAGGGCGCCTATCACGGCAATCATGACTACGCGTCATTCAGCCAGTTCCCCACCGTGCCCGCGAACTATCCGCAGGCCACGGCGGACTCTTGCGGCGTGCCAAGGGTGTTGCAGGACACTATGCTGGTCGCGCCCTACAATGGTCTCGAGGCCGTGCAGCAAATCGTCGCCGAGCACAAAGACGACATCGCCGCGATAATCGTCGAGCCCGCGCAGCGCGTGATCTTTCCCCAGCCGGGCTTTCTGCAGGGCCTGCGCGAGATCGCCGATGCCAACGGCATCGTGTTGATCTTCGACGAAGTCGTCACTGGCTTCCGTCTCGCGTTCGGCGGCGGGCAGGAATACTTTGGCGTCAAACCCGATCTTGCCAGCTACGGCAAGATCGTCGGCGGCGGCGGTCCCGTTTCCTGCGTGGCCGGGCGCGCCGACATACTCGAGTGCACCCACCCGGGGCGCAAGGACAAGCCCGGCTACGCCTACATCAACGGCACGCTGCACGGCAACCCGGTCGCCGCTGCCGCGGGCCTGGCGACCATCAGCGTGTTGTCCGAACCAGGCTTTTACGAGCAATTGAAAGAACACTGCGCGCGTTACCGGCAAGCCTTGCAGGGCGTGCTCGACGGCAACGGCATCCCCGCGCGTATCACCGGGCAGCAGTCGCTTTGGCAATTCCTGTTCGCGGACAAAGACGCCGCCAATCAGATGGAAGTGCTGGCGTCAGACATGGGCCGCTCGGAGACGCTGGACAGCACGCTGTTACGCAACGGTGTTTACGTGCTGCCCAATACGCGCCGATTTTTCTCGCCGGTGCACGACGAACACGATCTCGACCAAACGCTGACCGCGCTCGACGCGGCCTGCAAGGCGGTAGCCTGATGGCTATCCCGACGACCATGCGCGCAGTGGTCACGACCGGTCACGGCGGCTTCGACAAGCTCGAATTCCATGACGACTGGCCTGTGCCAACACCCGCAGCGGGCGAGGTGCTCATCAAGGTCGGCGCCTGCGGCATGAACAACACCGACATCAACACGCGTGCCGGCTGGTACTCGAAAGGCGTGACCGAGGGCACGACCGCGCAAGGCGGAACGCGCGGCTTCACATCGCAGGACGATGAGGACGGCGGCTGGGGCGGTGCACTCGACTTTCCACGCATTCAGGGCGCGGATGTGTGCGGCGAGGTCGCCGCGGTCGGAGACGGTGCGCCCACAAGCCTCCTCGGAAAACGCGTTATCGTCGATGTCTGGATACGCGACTGGGATGATCCGATGAACTTCGGCAAGTGCGGTTACTTCGGCTCGGAGTGCGACGGTGGCTATGCCGAGTACACGAGCGCCCCGGTCAAGAACGTGCACGCTGTGGAAAGCTCACTCAGCGATGCCGAGCTGGCGACCTTTTCGACTTCGTCCATAACAGCTGAAAACATGCTCGTGCGCGCCGAAGTGCGCGAAGACGACGTCGTGCTGATCGCGGGCGCCTCCGGCGGGGTCGGTTCCGCGTTGATTCAGCTCGTGCGCCGACGAGGCGGCGTACCAGTCGCCATGTGCGGCGAGAGCAAGGCCGACGACGTAAAACGCATCGGCGCTGAAGCAGTGCTCCCGCGCAGCACTGACGACCTGGGCGCCGTGCTCAAAGCCGCTATCGGGCAAGAATCTGTCGATGTCGTCGCCGACGTGGTGGGCGGTCCCATGTGGCCGCAGCTCATCGATGCGCTCAGACGTGGTGGTCGCTATACCTGCTCGGGCGCAATCGCAGGGCCGATTGTCGATTTCGATCTGCGCACCTTTTATCTCAACGATCTCACCTTGACCGGTGCAACCATCATCGCGCCCGGGTTGTTCACCGATCTTGTGGGCTATATCGAGCGTGGCGAGATCAAACCGTTACTTGCTGGTACTTTTCCACTGGAAAAACTGCGCGACGCGCAAGAGAAGTTCCTGAAAAAACAGCATGTCGGGAATTTGGTAATCGTGCCGTGAAAATCTCCGGCATTACCGTGTGGAACCGGTTGACGTTTATGCCTGACCCGCGTTTCCCGCAACTAGCCCGCATTTCTCACCACGGGGCGAGATGATCGCACAGGGCTTTGAATTCACAAGGCACTACTGATCGAGCGGTATGCGGGCTGTATTTCCGAGTGAAGGAAATTCGTTGTGGATTCAAAGATCAAGTCAGCGCCTTCATCGTGAAGAGAAATGCGGGCTAGACTTTCGGGCTCACCCAAACCGCTTGTCCAGATAGTCGAACACAGCGCGCAGCCCCATCGCCTCACCGCCTTTGGGACGACCTGCCTGCGCACGCGTGTTCCAGGCCATCAGATCCAAGTGCACCCAGCCGGAGGTGTTCTTGACGAACTCCTGCAGAAACAGCGCGGCGGTGATCGCGCCGCCGAAGGATCCGGTGGAGCTGTTCAGGATATCGGCGACCTTGGTACTCAACTGCTCGCGATAGGGCTTGTGCAGGGGCAGACGCCACATCGGATCTTGCACCGCGTTGGCGGACTCGACGAGGCCGGCCGCGACCTTGTCGTCGTTGGTGAAAAAAGCGGGTAGCTCGGTGCCGAGCGCCACGCGTGCGGCGCCGGTCAGCGTAGCGAAGTCGATCGTCAGCGTCGGGTCTTCGGTGCCGGCCTCGCTGAGCGCGTCGCAAAGTATCAGCCGGCCTTCGGCGTCGGTGTTTTCGATTTCCACACTGATGCCGGCGCGCGACCTGATGATGTCGCCAGGGTGAAAGGCGTTGCCCGCCACCGCGTTTTCGACTGCCGGAATCAACACGCGTAGACGCACGGGCAAACGCCGGTGCATGATCATCTGCGCCAGACCGATGACATGTGCGGCGCCGCCCATGTCTTTTTTCATCAGCCGCATGCCCGCGGCCGACTTGAGGTCGAGACCGCCGCTGTCGAAACATACGCCCTTGCCGACCAGAGTGACTTTGGGATGCGCCGCATCTCCCCAGCGCAGATCGAGCAAGCGCGGTGGATGCAAGCTGGCGCGTCCCACCGCGTGAATCGTCGGATAGTTCTGCTCGAGCAATTCCTGACCGACCAGCTGGCTGACGCTGGCCCCGAACACCGCCCCAAGCTCCTCGACCGCCGCTGCGATGTCCTGCGGCATCATATCCTCGGGCGGCGTGTTGATGAGATCTCGCACGCGGTAGATCGCCTCGGCGTGGTTTTGCACAGCGGCGAGATCTCCGGTTGCGTTCAGCGCCAAGCGCGGCATCTCGCCTTTTGGCGACTTGTAGCGGGTGAAGCGGTAGGCACCGAGCGCCCACCCCAGCGCCGCGTGCGCAAGATCCTGCGCCGCCCAATGGGCTTCGATGCGGTAGTCGCCTGGCGGCAGCCTCGGCGGCAGATGCCCGAACGCCCACAAGTCGCGCGCGGATTCGACCCCGAGCACGACCGCGTCGAGGCGGCCATCCGCGGTCGGTAGCATCCGGTGTGTGCATGTCCTGGCCTCGAATTCGGTTGCCTGAATCCAGTTCTGCCGGGTTTCGGTTTGCCCCGCCAGCCATGCCTCCAGCTCCTTTTGCCGAACCGGGATCAAGGGCGTGCAACGGAGCGAAGTGTCTTCGCTAAAGCACTCGAGCATGTTCAGTCCGCATAGTCAGGGAGTGATGATACCGCAAAGGCAGCAGCACACTGGAGAGCTATGCTAACATCCGCTGCGTTTTTTACCGAGGCGCCTTTGTCCACGCAAGCCACATTATGCGTAGCCCGCATATTGCACCAGGGCGCTACGAGGTTCGATTTTGATGACGTGGTACAGCCAGTAACACAAATATTGGCGAGTAACGAAATGTCCCCAACTCCGCTATCCGGTTTTTGGGCAGGTATCTGCCGAGCCCGGCTTGAACGCTACTCCGCAAACCATAGGGCCGGCTATGCTTTGCGGTCTATCGTCCAGCTTGGACGTCCAGCCCTCACCCAAAAATCCGGATCCTGACGCGTATGCGGGCTAGCGCGCTCACCATTCAGGGACTGACCAAAACCTACAAAAACGGTGTCGCCGCACTCAAGGGAATCGACCTGAACGTCGAACGAGGCGACTTTTTTGCCCTGCTGGGCCCAAACGGGGCGGGCAAGTCCACCACCATCGGGATCATTACCTCGCTGGTGAACAAGACCGCCGGCAAGGTGGTTATTCTCGGCCACGATATCGATACGGACTTTGCCGCGGCCAAACGCCTGCTCGGCGTGGTGCCGCAGGAGTTTAATTTCAATATGTTCGAGCCTGTCGAAGAAATCATCAAGAACCAGGCGGGCTACTATGGCATCGAGCGCGGGCTCGCGCGGCAACGTACCGAAAAATATCTGCGCCAACTCCGCCTGTGGGAGAAGCGTCGGGGCAACGCGCGCAACCTGTCCGGCGGCATGAAACGCCGACTCATGATTGCGCGAGCGCTTGTGCACGAGCCCGAGTTACTGATTCTGGATGAACCAACCGCCGGCGTGGACATCGAGATCAGGCGCTCCATGTGGGATTTTCTGCGTACGATCAACGACTCAGGCACCACGATCATCCTCACTACACACTACCTGGAGGAAGCGGAAACCTTGTGCCGGTCGATCGCGATTATCGATGACGGCCTTATGGTCGAAAATACTTCGATGCGCCAGCTTCTGGAACAGCTGCACCGCGAGACCATCGTGCTTTATCTCAGAGCACCGGCCAACGACTCACCTCAGCTGCCGGGATATGACATCCACAAGGTCGACAACAAAACGATCGAGGTCTCGATCTCGAAGGACCAAAGCATCAACCATCTGTTCAGCCTGCTCTCGGAGCAAGGCCTCGAAGTGCTGAGCATGCGCAACAAGACGAACCGGCTCGAGGAGCTGTTCATGCGTCTGGTCGGCGACGGGGACGCTGCATGACCGTCGGCGAGAAGTTTACCGCCTTCAACACTATTCTGATCAAGGAATTCATGCGGATCAGACGCATCTGGCTGCAAACCGTACTGCCGCCGGTGATCACTACGTCGCTTTATTTCGTCATCTTCGGCAACCTGATCGGTTCGCAGATAGGCGATATCAGCGGCTACAGCTACATACAGTTCATCGTGCCCGGGCTTATCATGATGTCGGTCATCACGAACTCCTACTCCAATGTGGTGTCGTCGTTCTTCGGCTCGAAATTCCAGCGGCACGTCGAAGAGATGCTGGTTTCGCCGATGCCAAACGCGGTAATTGTGCTCGGTTTCGTGGGTGGCGG
>JBPCXK010000782.1:0-4297 GCA_051008635.1 Gammaproteobacteria bacterium | reverse complement strand
TGGTCACCGAAAAGTCCGGCGCGACGTCCTGGGATGACATCGTCGACGCCAAGAACGGCTTCCGGCTGCTCACAACCAAGGTCGGTGGCACCGGCGAGACGGGCGTGCGGCAAGTGCTCACGCTACTGGGGTCCAGCAAGGAAGATGTGGCCAGCAAGGGCGGCAACGTTCAGGCAATGGCGCGCAAGGCGACCGCCAGCGCCATCGCTGACGGCAAGGCCGAGGGTTGGGCGCACGTGGTAACCAAGGGTCATCCGGTCGCAACGCAGCTCACGACGACCACCGCCATGAAAATGCTGCCACTCCCGACCAATGTCATCAACGGCCTGGTGGCGAAGCACGGCTGGATCGAGGCGACAGTGCCCCCGAACACATTCAAGGGTCAGACCGAAGCAGTGCAGACCGTCAAAGCATCATCGAACATTCTGGTGCACGCCGATCTGCCGGACGAGATCGCCTACACGTTCGTCAAGACCATGATCGAGAATGCGGAGAAACTCAAAAAGGTCCACGCGGGCCTGGGCAACTTCGATCCGACGCTGGCCGCCGATCCAGGCTTCAACGGCAATTGCGAGCTTCACCCGGGTGCGGCCACGTACTACAAGGAAGCGGGTCTGCTGAAGTAAAGCGAGAGCAAGCCCAAAGCAACCAAGAGGGCATGCTCTCACTGTATCTGCCCGCGCGCGGCGCCCGCGTCCTGTTTGCGGGCATCGCGCTGTTGCTGGCGGTTGTCGAGTTCCTGCCGCTTTACACCGGCGGCTATCAGTATGAAGTCGCGTTTCTCGCTGTTCATGTCGGCACGACAACCGCCATTGCGTTCTTGGCGATTGGCGTATGGAGGCGGCGGGAGGCGGGCGATGCCATAGCGCCCGCCGACGTCGTACTCATTGTCATCGCGCTCGTCTGTGCGGGCTACTTCGTTACCCAGGGCCAGCGCATCGCCGAGCGCATCGAGGGCGTGGACGCGGTCTATCCGCTCGACTATGTCTTCGGCATCGCGCTCATCGTGGTGTTGCTGGAGGCCTGCCGCCGGGTCGCGGGACGGGTGCTCACCGCCGTCGCCGTTCTTTTCATCGCCTATATTTTTCTCGGCCCCTACTTGCCTGATGCGATCGCCCATCGTGGATTGAGCCTGAAGCGCTTTGTCGACCTGCAGGTTCTGTCCACGTCGGCAATCTTCGGGACACCGATATCGGCCTCGGCCCATATGGTGTTCTACTTCGTGATGGTCGGTGCTTTTCTCGAGCGTTCCGGCGCGGGGAAGTTGTTCGTGGACGTCGCCCATGGCCTGACCGCGCGCAGTTGGGGTGGCGCTGGCAAGGCTGCCGTTGTCTCATCCGGTCTCATCGGCACGGTTTCCGGGAGCGCGGTCGCCAACGTGTTGCTGAGCGGCCTGATGACGATTCCGCTCATGAAGCGCTCGGGCTTCGGCGCGCGGCTGGCAGGGGCCATCGAGGCCACCGCCTCCACAGGCGGGCAGCTCGCTCCGCCGATCATGGGCGCCGCCGCTTTTGTGCTCGCCGATATCGTCGGCGTAAGCTATGCAGAAGTGGTCTTCGCCGCGATCACGCCCGCCCTCCTCTACTACGTCTCCGTGTTCATGCTCGTGCACTTCTACAGCCTGCGCAACGGGCTCAAGCCCGATCTGAGTCGGCCCTTTGCCGAGAGCATCGCGGGGTTGAAGGCCCGTTGGCACCTGCTGATGCCGCTCGGGGTGATGATCTACCTCCTGATCTCGCGATTCTCGCTGATGACAGTGGGGGCGTACACGACACTTCTCATCATCGCGGTCAGCCTGTTACGAAAAGCCACGCGCATGAACCCGAAGGCGATCTTCGAGGCATTGCTCAACGGCGCCCGCGCCGCGGCCGAGGTCGCGGTACCGTCTGCCGTCGCCGGAATCATCGTCGGCACCCTGGTGCAGACCGGAATGGCGCTCAAGCTGCAACGCTGGCTGCTCGATCTGGCCGGTAACTCGCTGGCGATCTCGCTTGCCGGCGCGATGGTGCTGACGATCGTGCTCGGCATGGGTATGCCCACCACGGCGGCCTATCTCGTCTCCGCCATCCTGGTCGCGCCCGCGCTGCAGGAACTCGGCATTCCCGCGCTGGCCGCGCACTTGTTCATTCTCTATTTCGGAATCCTCTCGATGGTAACGCCGCCGGTGGCGCTGTCCGCCTATGCCGCAGCCGGCATCTCCGGCGCGAACCTGTGGAGTACCGGGTTGCTGGCGTTTCTGCTCGCTGTACCGGGATTTCTCATTCCCTATGCCTTTGCGATAAACCCCGCGTTGCTTTTGCAGGGCACGGTCGGTGAGATCATTCCGGTCACCTTGTCGGCGCTGGCCGGTGTTGTCGGGTTCGCCGCTGCTTCTGGCGGCTATGCCTTCGGCCGGTTGGCAATGGCACTCAGAGTGGCCTTGTTCGCTTTCTCCTCGCTGTTGATCGCCCCGGATCGGACGGCCGACCTCATCGGCCTCATCGGGCTCGGTGCTATTGCAGGCTACCAGCTTGTTCGGCAGCGTACCCGTGTTACGGGGCCGCGTCCGGCGGGCGAGGACTGAATCCGAATTTCCACTTCAGGAACGGAACACGATGCGCACCAGGATTGACGCCAGCTGGGTCGTCGGACACGAGAAAGGACAGCATACGCTCGTTCGCGATGGGGTTGTCGTTTACGAGGACGACAAGATCATCCATGTCGGCAAACATTTCGAAGGCGAGGTGGATAAAACCGTCGACGCCGGCGGCAAACTTGTCGCGCCCGGCTTCATCGACACGCATGTTCACTCCGGACACCGCGCCTCGCATCGCCTGATCAGCGACACCGGGCGGCCCATGTACTATGGCCAACCGTTTCTCGAGATTTCGGTGCCGAAGGAAGGCAGCGTCGTCAAGGGTGATCCACGCTACCTTAAGCACGGTGACAGTGGTGCGGAGGCGGCGTTTCAGCTAAACGCCACGTTCACCGTCGCCGAGCTGCTGCGCAACGGCGTTACGACGTTCATTGAATATGGCAGCCAGCGCCGCGTTCAGGACGCACTGCTTGCCGAGGTCACCCGGCTCGGTACGCGCGCTTACCTTGGGCCTGGATATGACTGCGGCCGCTGGGTGGGTGACGAAGCCGGACGACTGAAGCGAGTCCGTGACGATCAGCTCGGATTGGAGGGACTCAGGGTTGCGCTGGACTGGATCGATACACACGACGGCGCGGCGGACGGGCGCGTGCGCGGGATCCTGGTGCCGCGTGAGGTCGAGACCTCCTCCATCGAGCTGCTCGAACGCACCCGCGAGGCTGCCGACGAGCTCGGACTGCCGATGGCGACGCACGCCGCTTACAGCGTCATCGAGTTCTACGAGGTAGTGAAGGAACACATGATGACGCCGATCGAACTGCTGGATCGGCTCGACATGCTCAGGCCCACGCTCAACATCGGCCACGGCAACTTCGTGGCCGACAATCCGAATCTCAATTACTCCGTCGCCCGCGATCTGGAGCTGATGGGCAACGCCGCAGTGACGGTGTCGCATTGCCCGATCAACATCGTTCGTCGCGCCCGCGTTCTCGATAACTGGAAAAAGTACGAAGTCGCCGGCGTAAATATGTCAATAGGATCTGACACTTACCCGCGCGACATGATAATGAATATGAGGACTGCGTCCTATCTCGGAAAGATCATGAGTCACACCTACTTTGCCGCCTCAGCGGGCAAAGTCTTCAGTGCCGCCACCCTGGGCGGCGCCGTGTCGGTCGGCCGCGATGATCTCGGCCGCCTCCGGCCGGGCGCAGTCGCCGATATCGTCATCATCGACCTGACAGGGCGTGGCACGTTGCGTTATGGCCCCGTGCGCGATCCGGTGAAGAGCGTGGTGGAGTGCGGCGTCGGCGACGACGTCGATACGGTGATCGTGAACGGCAAGACCGTGATGGAAAACGGTGTGATACCAGGGGTGGACTTCAACAAACTGCGCGAGGAGGCGCAGACAGCGGGCGAGCAGGTCTGGGCGACGTTACAAGACTGGGATCCCCTGGGCCGGGAGCAGGAAGAAGCTTGCCCATGGTGCTATCCAATGCGGGAATGACTGCAAGTACGGATCCTGCGTGAACCAGTAGCTGCAGTCAATTGTTTACGATAAAGCCGATAGTCACAGCCAATACGAAGACTCCGATTATTGACGCGGATACTGCTAGCCCGCATACCTCACCACGATGACGAGCCCTCGCTTGATCTTTGATTCCACAACGCATTTTCTTCAGTCGGAAATACGACCTGTATTCCGCTCCTTCAGAAAATGCC
>JBPCXK010000781.1:0-4470 GCA_051008635.1 Gammaproteobacteria bacterium | reverse complement strand
GCGTCGATGAAGTCGAGCACTTCCGGCATGCCCGCGAACAAGCGCGTGCCGATGCATAGGTTTTCGCTGTAGATATCGAGGAAGCGCAGCCGCAGTGTTTCGAGCATCTGCTCGTCTTTCTCGTCGGCAAACCCCAACTGCACCAACGCCAGGCCGCCTTTCGATACATGATTGCGCGCCTGTTCGAATGGCAGGGGTTCGCGATGCTGTTCGCGCATAAGCAAGTTCAGCGCACCCACCATATCCGGCGCGGTGTCGGCGAGCGTGCCGTCCAGGTCGAACAACACGGTTTTGATGTTGCCGTTGAGCGCGGTCAAGCTCAGTCCTTGATGGTGTGCATGATGTAATTGACATCGACATCGCGCCCCAGCTTATACGTGCGGGCGAAGGGATTGTACGTCATGCCGGTGAGATCGTTGGGTTCGAGCCCCGCACGCCGCGCCCACAAGTCGAGTTCTGACGGGCGAATGAACTTCGCAAATTCATGCGTGCCCTTCGGCAGGAGCTTGAGGACATACTCCGCGCCGACGATGGCGAAAAGAAACGATTTGGGATTGCGGTTGATGGTGGAGAAGAACACATGTCCGCCTGGTTTGGCGAGCTGCGCGCAGGCGGCGACCGTTGAGGCCGGGTCGGGGACGTGCTCGAGCAGTTCCAGGCAGGTGACGATGTCATAACGTTCCGCTTGCTGTTCGGCCAGCGCCTCCGCCGTGGTTTGCAGATACTCGACCTCCAGCGCCGATTCGCGCAAGTGCAAACGCGCAACCGACAACGGCGCCACGCCCATATCCGCACCGGTCACCTGAGCGCCGCGCGCGGCCATGGTTTCCGACAAAATACCGCCGCCACAACCCACGTCGAGCACCTCCTTCCCCTTGAGTTGCGCGCGCTCATCGATGTAGTCGAGCCGCAGCGGGTTGATGTCATGCAACGGCTTGAATTCGCTTTGCGGATCCCACCAGCGATGCGCCAGCTCCTCGAACTTGGCAATCTCGGCGGGATCGAGGTTTGGATGTGTCGGCGCCATCGAATCACCCGTGTTGTGCTTGAATCCGTGCTTGCCACTCAGCGACTTTCTGCTTGAGACCGGCCTCGTCGACGGTTACGAGATGGCGATCTTTCAGCACCTGCTGACCGGCGATCCACACATCGCTGACCTTGTCGCGACCGGTCGCGTACACCAGCTGCGAAGTCAGATCGTAAAATGGCTGCGTTTCGATGTCGTCAAGACGCACGGCGGCAATGTCCGCCGACTTGCCGGGCTCGAGACTGCCGGTCTCGTCGCCCAGCCCGAGCGCGCGGGCGCCGTTGAGCGTCGCCATGCGCAAGGCCCCGGCCGCCGGCAGGGCGCTCGCGTCGTTGGCAACCGCTTTGGCGAGCAGGGCTGCGGTTCGCATTTCGCTGAATAGATCAAGGTCATTGTTGCTCGCCGCCCCTTCGGTGCCGAGCGCCACGTTGACGCCGCCGGCAAGCAATTTCGCGACCGGGCACAAACCGCTCGCGAGTTTGAGATTCGACTCGGGGCAATGGATGACGTGCACGCCGTTGGTTGCAAGGTCCTCGATCTCCTGGTCTGTCAGTTGCGTCATGTGCACCGCCAGTAGCGATGGCGAGAGCAAGCCCAGACGTTCGAGTCGCGCAAGGGGCCGCATGCCCGACTGCTTCACGCTTTGCTCGACTTCGTCTGCGGTTTCGTGGATATGCATGTGAATCGGAATATCGAGCTCGTCAGCGAAGGTGCGAACACGTCGCAGCGGCTCGTCAGAGACGGTGAACGGCGCATGGGGAGCAAAGGCCGTGCTGATCAACGCTTCCGGCTTGCAAACATCGTGCACTTCCAGCCCTTTGCTGATGTAGTGGCTCGCGTCGTCGGCATACAGGGTCGGGAAGTCGAGCACGATCAACCCGACCAGCGCGCGCATGCCGACGCCCGCGGCAGCCTTTGCGGCGACCTCCGGGTAGAAGTACATGTCGTTGAAACAGGTAACGCCGCCGCGCAGCATCTCGGCGCAGGCGAGCGTCGTGCCGTCGTTCAGAAATTCTTCATTGACCCACTTTTGCTCCGCTGGCCAGATGTGATCGCTTAGCCATTGCATGAGCGGCATGTCATCGGCCAGGCCGCGGAACAGACTCATCGCAGCGTGCGTATGCGCGTTGACCAGCCCGGGGATCAGCGCGTGCGCGCCCAGGTCGACGATCGTATCCGCCTGGTAGCGTTCGCTTGCGTCGGCTTGTGGGAGAATCTCGAGTATTCGCCCCTTGGCGATCACCAGGGCATGGTCGTCGAGCACGATACCGGCCGGTTCCACTGGCACGATCCAGCGTGCATTTAATACGGTGTCGGCGGGTTGCATCTGACTGGCGAGATTACCGGATTATCCGGTCCGGCAGTAGCAGGACCGACACAAAAAGGCCGTGGCTTGTCTCAAGCCACGGCCCCCAGCAGATGCTACGTTTACTGTACTCTTTCGTTCTGCGCGGTAATCTCGAGCTCGACGCGGCGATTCTTCGCACGCCCGTCTTTGGTATCGTTGCTGGCGACTGGTTTTGACTCTCCAAAACCGTTCGTAGTGATGATTGCGGGATTGACGCCTTCCCGCACCAGCTGTTGCTTGACCGACTCGGCGCGCCGCAGGGACAATCCCTGGTTGTACTGATCGCTGCCGCGGCTGTCGGTATGACCGCTGACAACGATACCCGAGACCTTGTCGTATCCTCTGAGGTTGTCGACCAGATCCCGTATTTCTGTTTGCGCATCGCCGGTGAGCTGGGCGCTGTTGGTGGCGAAGTTGGTATCGCCGCTGAGACTGAGGTTCTGTATAACGACGTCTGGTTCGGGCACTGGCGTAGGCGGAGGCGTAACGACCGCTACTGCATCGGGCGCTTGCTCGGGTTCAGGTGCCATTGCCTCTTTGAGGCCCTCGCACGCAGGGACGGCGGTCTCGGGTGTCCAGCCCGAGGCTCGCACGCAGTTACCACGGCCGGTGAGCAAGTACTTGTCGCCGGCGAAGACATAGGCTGCTGACAGCTCGTGACTGTCGGCGTGAGCGGCTGACATGCCGGCGAGTACAAGAGCGAAAATAAAGCTTATAGAAAACAGAGGGTTGTTTAGGGGGGTCATTTATTGTGATCCTCTTGAGCAGTTGTGGAGTTCTCAAGGCAGCTACATGGTAGAGAACTATCCGTGCATGACGCAAGCCCCCCGCTGGTGCAAGTCAGCTGTTCGCCGCTACTATGCGCACACAATGAACAAGGCTCCTGGTATTGAAAACGGTTACTGACAGCGACGGCATCAGGGCGATTCGCTGGGCTCAAGGGCGGCTCGAGCTACTCGATCAGCGCAAGCTTCCCTGCGTCAGCGAGCACCTGTCTCTCGGCACTGCCGCCGAGGTGGCGCAGGCGATCCGTGACATGGTCGTGCGCGGCGCGCCAGCCATCGGTATCACGGCCGCTTACGGCGTGGCGTTGGCCGTGCGGACACGCTGCGCCGCGGGCGGCGATTGGCAAGCCGGCGTGCGTGCCGAAATCGAGTTGCTGAGTGCGGCGCGCCCAACGGCAGTCAATTTGCGTTGGGCCATGGATCAAATGACGGCTTTTCTGGAAGACGTCCGCGATGAGCCCGGTGATGTCTTCCTCGATGCGGCGGCTCGCATCCATACCGAAGACATCGCCGCGAACCACCGCATGGGCGAGTTCGGAGCTGCCCTCGTTGAGGGCGAGGCCGTGCTCACGCATTGCAACACGGGTTCGCTCGCGACCGGTGGTTATGGCACCGCGCTGGGCGTGGTGCGCAGCGCCTATCGGGCCGGTAGAATCAAACAGGTTTACGCCGACGAGACCCGGCCCTGGCTGCAAGGTTCGCGATTGACCGCCTGGGAGCTGGTGCAGGACAACATTCCCGTTACGCTTATCTGCGAGGGCGCCTCGGCCGCGCTGTTGCGCACGGGGCGGTGCCGGTGGGTCATCGTGGGCGCCGACCGCGTTGCGGGCAATGGCGATGTGGCGAACAAGATTGGCACCTACAATCTGGCCGTGAACTGCCGCCACCATGGTGTGAAGTTCATGGTTGTCGCGCCCACGAGCACTGTCGACATGGCGACGCCAAGCGGCGCGCAGATCCCGATCGAAAATCGGGCTCCTGACGAGCTGTTGGCGCTGGGTGAAAGGCCGCTGGCCCCGGCCGGCGCCACGGCCTGGAATCCGGTCTTCGACATCACGCCGGCAGAGCTGATCGACGCCCTGGTTACCGAGCATGGCGTGGTCGAAAAGCCCGATAGCGCCAAGCTGCGGGAATTAATGCGAAAAACCTGAGTTTTGCCGTCGGTCGGATCGAATAAGTCCGGTATTTTCGGCGGCAAATCTACTCAGAACGCCTCAGTTGCGATTTAAGCGTTGTTTCCCCGTAAAAAGTGGGGTGAACGTGTTAGAATTCCGCTTCTGCCTCACGGCCAACCCACTTTCCAGTCAGGA
>JBPCXK010000780.1:0-3303 GCA_051008635.1 Gammaproteobacteria bacterium | reverse complement strand
CTAGCCCGCATATCTCACCACGATGACGAGCCCTCGCTTGATCTTTGATTCCACAACGCATTTTTTTCAGTCGGAAATACGACCTGTATTCCGCTCCTTCAGAAAATGCCTTGTGAAATCAAATCTCGGCGCGATCATCTCGCCCCGTGGTGAGAAATGCGGGCTAGATACGCCCTCCAGTCAGCTGGAGCTGGTATTCAGCTTCTTGTCAGAAGCTGAATACCATTCGTAAGGCTCTGTCACATTGAGTAGGGCAGTCGCGAGTTTTCTTCTGACAGCTCTCCATTTGGGCGTAACTTGCCTGCGTCCGCAGAGAAAAGGCTCTCGAACGAAAGCGGCGGTAGACGCTTGCCTTCAGAGTATGCCGACTCCAGTTCGTCAGGTTTCGAATCATGGCGTGGAGGATGAGGAACCGTTGACGCATCACGACGGGTACTTCTTCTAGAACGGCTCGGTGCCAGGCCAGGAAGCGTTGTCAGCAGTGTTGAGTCACAAACTCGCGCGATCAAAACGCGGTATCCGGGGATAGTTTGTAGCCAATATCGACGCACGCTTCCTGGATAGGAATCAGTAGCAATGGGTCAGCCAAACTCCGATGAAATTTGGGTGTCGCGGGGAAGGGTCGCTTCGTCAATACACGTTCAAACAGAGCCAACACCGGTCGGTTGGTCATAGAAGAATGAAAGTAGAGACCGTCGATGCCAGCGTAGGCCTCGTAGAAGCCGCGCGCCCAGTTTTGCGCGTACAGACGGGCCCCGCTGACCAATTTCATCGATCCACCTGCCTGAACAGGGAATGTATCGGTGAGGTCGAGCAGCACCAATGTGGATTCGAAACGAAGCGAGGCAAGCCACGGGCGGCGGTCCTGACGGTCCACCTCTCGGTTGTTTTGGAACACTTCCGCTAAACAGGTTGGGATGTCGCCTGCCAGATAAATGATGCCGCGGTCCTGCGTGTGCGGCTTTCCATCGTCGTCCAGCAGATGATGGTCAAAGCGCGCACCGGTTGGACCGAAGTAGCGAAGGGCATCCCATCGCGTGGGGTGTTCACCGCCCCGACGGTAGATGCGATGCCAGAGTTGCGCGTCAGTGAGCTCTCGAAGCGCTGGCGTGATTGACCGAGGCCGATCGGGATCAGGCGCCCGCGGCAGTTTCGCCACGGAGGAATTACTGGTTGCTCGCGAGCGTCTTCACAAGTTCCACGTCGCGGCCCATGGCCAGCCAATCGAGTGGGGAGACCAGCTTGTCCATCTGGTCGTCGATGAAGAGATCCGGGTTCGGCAGGTGATACCAGTTGAAGATACCGAGTGGGTGCATCGTTTTCGGCAGCACTTTGTTGACCTCACCGATATTCGGAATCAGCTTGCCTTCGCGAATCTGAAAGTCGGGTACCAGGCGTTTGCCTTCTAAGCGGAAACTGTAGAGCTCACGATCGGCCATCAGTTGATACACGCGGCCCGGCGTCACCTTGAGTTGCCTGGCCAACTCTTCGGCGCTCAGGCTGCGCTCCACCAAGGCAGCAAACCTGACAGCCCCTTCAGCGACCAGGTCCCGTCCTGAGGTGCGTTCGAGGCGCAGCCCCCCTTCCCGAAGTACCGCTTGTTCCTCCTTCGTTAGTCCGCTGGTAGGGTCTTCGTAAACCATCGGCTCAATGGCCTCCAGCACGCGCTCGAGGGCCGCATTCAAGGCCTGCGGGCTCGAAATCCCGCGGGCTTCCAGGTAGCCAAAGGCGTATTCAGTGGCCATGCTGTCTCCATAGCTATAAAGCACTAGGGCTCATAGACTGTTATAATCTACCAATACAAAGTTGAGATTTCAATGATGGAGGCGTGCAGCGTAGCCATTCGAAAGGCCCGCCTCAGCCCTTGGATGGCTCGTCGAGGTACTGTCAAGTTTGGGTCTCCTCGGGCAGACTGGGCTGATGAAGAAGACAGATCAACCCAACCCGGCATAGCCGGAACCAAACTTGTGCCCCCTCAACGGCGGACTTTACCCCCCCTTGCCCACCGCAACGCCGGCGTTTGAGGCGCGCGGCCGTGGACAAGGCGTGGAAAAGTCCGCCTCACCCTGGCGCGACCGCCGGTCGAGAAATTCTTGGTCTTTTTGTCCAAGATTTCACTGGTAAGGTACTAACTATCGCGGATACCGATACCCGCCAGCGATAATCAGCCATGCCGTCTGGCTTTATAACCGATTCTGCCTGAGCTTGCGTGACGTCGAGGACCTTTTGGCCGAGCGCGGCGTAATCGTCTCCTATGAAACCGTACGCCAGTGGTGTGCACGATTCGGCCCAACATACGCACGCCCAGTGAAAGAAGCGCCGAGGTTCCTTGGGCGACACCTGGTATCTGGACGAATTGTTCGTCGCGATTGGTGGACAACGTCAGTATCTGTGGTGTGCCGTCGATCAGGATGGCGATGTCATTGATATCCTCGGCTCAAGACGGTTTCCTCCGACAGAGCCCTACCACTCGAACTGCAGCACCGCATGATGGAAGTCGTTGATCTCCTCGTCGTGGCACGACAGCACACGAAAGCCGCCACCGGAGGCGGGACTCCAATCGTTTTCGCATATTGTCCGATTGCCGATCCAGCGGTCCGCGTACATGTGCCCGAAGAGGGCGTAGACCACGCTGATTTCGACTGGCACACCGTCTTGCGGGCCAAGCCGCGTGTTCATCGGTCGTGGCGTTTTCCAATCATGCAAAACCTTACAAGATCCGGCTTCGAGCGAGTCGAGGATCCACACGCGCTGGATCGCCCAGGCGTGCGAGCGCCCGGTCAGTCGTGCATTACTATCGGGAAGCAGGCACATAACTGCGTGGCGATGATCGCCCGTAATCTTGAACTTGTCATAGAGCGCCTCGCTTGCCTGCACCGCGTACGCCCCATATGCGCTGCTGTCACCCGCCTGCCGTGCCGCGATGAGTTCGGCCTGTTTTGCGGCCGTCAAATACGAAGGCGCGCTCCATTCCCTGTCTTTGAGCCCCGCGTGCTCGAACTCGGGAACGGGAAATCTCTTGGCCATGTAACGACTCCTCCTTATCCTGTTTTGTCTTGCGCTGCCGTCAGAGCAGACATAGCAGGGGCGATCTTAATGAAACGCCGCGCAAGCGCGCAAGCAATCGTTCGTGTAGACATACCATATCGGCAACGGGGTCATGCGCTCGTATCGGTGGGGCGGCACCCGAAATCCGCGCGCGGGAGCTGGAAACAAAGTCATAGACATAAATATAACAATATGTTTATATCCTCAATAATGCATAAGGTTGGTTTTCCGGAAACATAAAGATGGATCGACTGC
>JBPCXK010000779.1:0-6032 GCA_051008635.1 Gammaproteobacteria bacterium | reverse complement strand
GTTATTCTTGCGCGAGCCCCAAAGCAAGGAACTCGATGAAATCACATGCGCAGGTAGTCGTGATCGGCGGCGGCGTGGTGGGTTGCAGCGTGCT
Source organism: Gammaproteobacteria bacterium (assembly GCA_051008635.1). Taxonomy (GTDB): domain Bacteria; phylum Pseudomonadota; class Gammaproteobacteria; order JBPCXK01; family JBPCXK01; genus JBPCXK01. The sequence continues at coordinate 5,938 of JBPCXK010000779.1, read as the reverse complement.
CTATCATCTGAGCAAACGTGGCTGGAAAGATGTGGTGCTGGTTGAGCGTGCGGAATTGACGTCAGGTTCGACCTGGCACGCCGCCGGTGGCATGCACACGCTCAACAGTGATCCCAACGTCGCCAAACTACAGGAATACACGATCAAGCTTTACGAAGAGATCGAGGAGATCTCGGGTCAGAGTTGCGGCATCCACCTGACCGGCGGCATCATGCTGGCCGACACAGCCGAGCGGCTCGACTTTCTCAAGACCGCACGGGCAAAGGGGCGTTATCTCGGGCTCGACAGTGAGTTTATTTCCCTCCAGGAAGTACGCGAACGACATCCGCTCATCGACACGAAACACTTTGTCGGGGCGCTATTCGACCACAACGAAGGTCACATCGATCCGTCAGGCGTTACCAACGCGTATGCCAAGGCCGCGCGAATGGGCGGCGCTGAGGTGTATCGGCACACACGTGTCACGGCGCTCAACCCGACACCCGACGGCGGCTGGAGGGTGATCACCGACAAAGGCGATATCGAGGCGGAAATCGTCGTTAATGCCGGCGGTCTGTGGGCCCGCGAGGTGGGTCGCATGGTGGGACTGGAGCTGCCGTTGCTCGCCATGCAGCATCACTATCTCATCACCGAAGATCTGCCCGAGATCCTTGCCCACGATGAAGAACTGCCGCATGCAATCGATTTTGCGGGTGAGATCTATACTCGCCAGGAGCGCCAGGGGCTTCTGCTTGGTACTTATGAGCAGGACTGCGTGCCCTGGTCGCCGCACACGACACCGTGGGATTTCGGGCACGAGTTGCTGGAGCCGGACCTCGACCGCATCGCGCCGCGCCTCGAAGTCGCGTTCGAACATTTTCCGGCGCTGGAAAAGGCGGGCATCAAAACAGTCATTAATGGCCCGTTTACGTTCGCGCCAGACGGTAATCCATTGGTGGGCCCAGTACGCGGGTTAAAAAACTTTTATGTCGCCTGCGCGGTGATGGCAGGATTCAGTCAGGGCGGTGGCGTTGGCTTGACGCTCGCGAACTGGATTGTCGACGGTGATCCCGGCATGGATGTGTTCGCCATGGACGTCTCGCGGTTTGGCCTGTTTGCGACCCGCGCGTACGCCCACTCCAAGGTGCAGGAAAATTACCGGCGGCGGTTTTCTATCACCTTTCCCAATGAGGAATTACCCGCAGCGCGGCCAACGCGTACGACACCGGTCTACGATAGGTTAAGAGCGCGCGGCGCCGTGTTCGGCGCGGCTTATGGTCTGGAGTATGCGTTGTGGTTTGCGCCCGACGGGGTCGAAGCATCAGAGCAGCCCACTTTCCGGCGTTCGAACGCGTTCGAGCCGGTCGGTGCGGAGTGCCGGGCGGTGCGCGAGTCGGTTGGGTTGCTCGAGATCGCGACCTACGCCAAGTACGAGGTCAACGGGCCGCACGCTGCATCCTGGCTGAACACCCTGCTCGCCAACCGGGCGCCAGAACCCGGCCGCCTGTGTTTGTCACCGATGTTGAATCCGGCCGGCAAGCTCATGGCGGATTTCACCGTCGGGTGTCTGGCCGAGGGCCGCTTTTTCATCGTCGGCTCCGGCGCGGCCGAGCATTTTCATATGCGCTGGTTCGAGGATCACTTGCCGGCAGACGGTGGTGCGAGCGTGAGGCCAAGGACTGCGGATGTGCAGGGGTTCGCCATTGCCGGACCGAACTCGCGGGCGCTGCTTGCCGGGCTCGTCGATGAAGACATCTCCACAGAGGCTTTCAGGTTCTTCTCGATGCGCGAGATGAATGTGGGTCTCGTGCCTGCGATCGTCGCGCGCGTGTCTTTCACGGGCGAGCTGGGCTATGAAATCTATGTCGAGTCGCAGTATCAGCTCGCTTTGTACGAGGCGCTGATAGCGGCGGGTGCGCGGCTTGACCTGGTTCATTTCGGTGGCCGGGCGCTCAATTCGCTGCGTCTCGAAAAAAGCTTTGGTTCGTGGATGCGCGAGTTTACGCCGGATTACTCGCCTTTCGAGGCCCGCGTGGAGCGGTTTGTGAATTTCGACAAGAACGATTTCATTGGTTTGGAGGCGGCGCGCGCGCAAAAAGACAAGCGCGCCGAGCGTGCCCTGATAACACTGGTGGTCGATGCTGATGACGCTGATGCTTATGGGAATGAGCCGGTCTTTCACGATGGCGATGTCGTTGGGTGGGTGACGTCCGGCGCTTACGGCCACAGCGTTGACAAGAGCATCGCGCTCGCGTACGTCAACGCTGCCTCGCTTGAGGCAAGCGATTTCGACGTGGAGATTCTGGGCTCCAGACGGGCCGCGCGCCGGATCGACGGCGCGTTATTCGATCCCTCCGGAGTGCGCGCCCGCGGCTAGGCGCGGCGCGACGGTGAGGCTCGGCGCGTCAGGTTCGTTCTGCGCTTGTGGCTCTTCGGATGGTGGTAGCTTGAAGACGCGTACCGATGCGAGGAGCTGTTGCGCGTAGTCAGCGAGTTTGTTGGTCTGTGCGAGTTGATCCATCAGTTCCTGTGCGGTCGCGCGGGTGCGTTCCACCACTTCGCCGGCGCGGCGGCGCAACTCGATACTGATGCGTGCCTGCTGCTCCGAGCTGGCTGCGATCTGCTTCACGGAGTTCACCAGATGCCCGGTGGTTTCCCGGGTCTGCACCATTTGATTACCGGCAGCTTCGGCCATTTGAGAACCTCTGGCAACCTGACCGATCGTCTCGTCCATCGTGGCGATCGTATCTTGCGTTTCGACCTGAATATTGTTGACGAGCGATGCGATTCGCGCAGTGGACTCACGTGAGCTCTCGGCCAGGCGTCTGACTTCATTCGCAACTACCGCGAATCCTCGCCCGGCTTCACCGGCTGTCGCGGCTTGCATCGCAGCGTTCAGGGCGAGCACGTGCGTACGCTCTGCGAGCGTGCTGATGATGTCCACGATCGAGGTGATCTCGTTCGACCGTTCGCCGAGCCGCGTGATCCGTCGCCCGGTTTCTTGAATAGATTCGCGGATTTCGCCCATCCCTTCGACCGTGCCCTGCACTGTGTGCATCGCGGATTGCGTCGTCTGGGTGGCTTGTTCGGCTGCCTTGTTACAATCGCGCGCGAGTTGCGAGATTCCTTGCAGCGTCTTCGAGGCGCGGGTCAATTCGTCGCTGGTCCGCTCGATCTCCTCGCGCTGCGATGTTGCGACCTTGTTGACCGATGACGCCCTGTGATGAACCAGATTCGACGCTCTCTGGACCTGTGCTGCGATTTTCGTGACGCTGTTCAGCACGCCGCCGGTTTCTTCGGCCATCAGATTGATGGCGTCGGCGACCGGGCCGGTAACATCGTTGGCCACCGGCACCGAGACAGTGAGGTTGCGCCCACTCATCGCCGCGACGCCCTCGACCAATCTCAGAATCGAGGTGTTGAGCCTTTCATTTTCTTCCTCCGCTCTGATGAGCGTCGTCATTTTATCGTCCAGCAGGGTGTCCAGGCCTTGCCCCAGCTCACCGAACTCGTCACTCCCTCTTAGTTCGGTTCGCACATCATAGACGCCGTCCATCACCTGACGCACCGCATTTGAAATTTGCCGGATTGGTTGCGAAATCGAGCGATAGATCAGCACCCCAAGCACCATCACAAGTAGCGCGCCCGTCAGGGCAGCCGCGATGCTGAAGGCGAGGAATTTGCGGCTGTTCTCGAGCGACTCGCTGAACGTTCGTTCGGAAGCGAGCCGACGTTCTGCTGAACTTGCGAGCACCGCGTTGAGAAACGGATTTATCTTGGCGTTTAGCTCATTGCGCACAAACAACGCGAGCAGCGCGCGATCCTCTGCGGTGAGCAGTTGCTTCGCGTCGCGAAACGTGGTGCGCAGATCGGCAAGCCCGGGCTCCAGCGTGTCCCCGACGAGCTCTATCTCCTCCGCGCTCAGGACTGAGGTGTAGTCGTCCCAGTCTTGTTCGAACTGTTTTTCGACGTCTCTAAGACTTCTTCTGCCGCCTTCCCAGCTGATAGCGCCGGTATTTACGCCATGGATCGTGGGCAGCAACTCACCCCGAATCGAGCCGGCGAGGTAGCTGAGGTGTGTGCCCTCGGAAACGTTGCGATTGAGCTGATTGGTTGATTGTACCGCCAGGTTCAGCCCGTACAACGTGGTCGCACTGACGCCCGCCAGTATGATCAGTTGGACTGCGATGAAGAATATCAATCGGGGACCAATCCGCAGACTTCGCAGCATCGCTTATGCCTCCTTCAATGAGCCGTTACGCCACCCAGCGGCTTGAGTTCTTTTCATTACTGTACCTGTTTCCTGAGGCCGTGTGCCCGCTTCTGGTTAAATCTTGTCAGTCTTCATGCTCACTCAATCGTTGTCTCACTTCGAGATAGTAAATAGTGACACCAACCACCAGCACGCCGATCGTTGCCCGCCGATGGAGTATCGGGGCGGATATCTGTGCGGCGTAGCTCTTGGTGCTCTCATCGAGTTCGAGTGGGCCTATGAAAACTCTCCCCTTACCGCTGTCGAACGAGGCGATCCACTTTTCTTCATCGCCCTGCCAGTAGTCGCTCGTGGCCGGAAAGGCGGCGACATTTGCCCCCTGGTTGTCAGTTGCGAACGCCTCGTTGAAGTGCCTGGAGCGGCTGACTTGTTGTTGCAGAAAACGTCCGGCCTCGCTGGTTTGCAATGACAGCATGAAAGGCGTCAGCTCGTCGCTGCCCCTCCATGTGTCGTCGCGTCGATTGATCTCGTCGACAGTGAGATTCTCCAGGTTTTGCAGGCGCACAGCGCGTACGATGACTGGATTCAACGCCATTTGCTGTACTGAACGTATCTTGACCCGCAGCATCTCGTTGAGCTCGGACTGACTGGGGTCGAGTTCCTGGGCGCCGGCAACGGCGGCCAGGGCAATCCATAGCAGCAGAAAGAGCGCGGTCCGGCGTGCCGGAACGTATCCAAAGCGTGTTGCGTTCATCGGGTTCAGGTCCGTTTGCCTTCTCAGTTCCCTGTCAGCGTGGCGAAACAGAGCTTAAGCGCCAACGCTGAGCCGCTGTATTTCCGCGATAACCTGCTGGGCGGTGTAAGGCTTTGTGATATAGGCTTGGGCGCCCTGTCGGCGGGCCCAGATCTTGTCGACCTTTTGCGAGTTGCCGCTGACCATGATGACCGGGATGTGCTTGGTCGCGGGTTCGGAGGTGAGCCTGCGGCAAGCCTTGAAGCCATCCATCCCATCCATGATGATGTCCAGGAGTACAAGGTCGGGATTCGAATCGCTTGCCTTGTCGATCGCCTCAGATCCCGATGAGGCGGTGATCACATGATAGCCGGCATTAGTCAAAATGGTTTGCAGATGCAGGCGATCCACCTCCGCATCGTCGACGACGAGTACTTTGCTAATGGCCATACTTGCTTCCTCTGGGGCACCTTCTACCAAATGTCAAAACATCGCTACAACAGTCAGCTCAAACGTCGTTTTTCCTCGACGAGCTGGCTTGACACCATTTCGAGTGCGAGGTGTGTTGTTACGATCACACCTAAGAGGGACCACCGCTTCAGTCCGTATCCGACACGTTTCTGAGCCGCGCCATTCGTCACGAACCGACACAAAAGAGTTGCAATGTAGCCGGTAAAACAGTGGCGGGCAACGGTTGAGCTACTCTACATACTGGAATCAGTATCGTCAATCTGATACGCGGGATACGCGGTGTTGTTGTGGAAACAAACTTTACACTTTCGCCACATTGCGGTTCGGCGTGATAGCGCAACGCACTGCAGCCATCGACAACGCCGCTCGCGGGCGCCCCGATACTGCGCCAGGACTACTTCAGGCATCCGGCCTTTCGACCTACTGCGGGCCAACCATTTGGGGTCATGTTGGCGCTGGCAGGTGCTGGCTTTGGGTGGTTACTGTTTGGCGCGCGCCGCCAGGTTGCCGAGCTGGAGGAATTGAATTAGGCTCGCCCCGCA
>JBPCXK010000778.1:0-3727 GCA_051008635.1 Gammaproteobacteria bacterium | reverse complement strand
ATGATGCGTATCGATCAGCAACGGCGCGAACTGTTGTCGCCGCCACTCGTTGCCGCCAACAGCCAGCGCTCCCAGGGTGTTGCCGTGGTAACTCTGGCGCCGAGCGATGAAGTGGCGCCGCTGCGGCTGGCCTGCTTCGACGAAGTACTGGCGCGCCAGCTTTAGCGCCGCCTCCACCGCTTCGGAACCGCCGGAGACAAAGTACGCGCGCTCCAACCCCGCCGGACTCGCTTGCGCGAGCGTCGTGGCGAGCTCCTCGGCCGGGCGACTGGTAAAAAACGAAGTGTGCGCAAACGGCACCTGATCGAGCTGATCCTTGACGGCCTGCAAGACGGCCGGGTGATTGTGCCCCAGGCACGAGACCGCTGCGCCGCTCGAGGCGTCGAGATAACGCTTGCCGTTCGCGTCGATGACGTATGGCCCGTCACCGCGAACGGCGACGGGCAGGTCGGCCGCGGTATGGCGGTGGAAGACGTGGTTCATACCTCGAGACTACGATCAGTGAGGGATGCAGTGCAATCCAAAAGACCTGAAATCGCGATCGATGGCGATGGCCGTATCCAGCTTCAGCTTCCGCATCAGTGCGAACGAGGTGCAGTCCGTAAAGCTGAAACTTTTGTCCCTGTAACGGCAGAAGATCTTCCACGCCTCTTGTCTCTCTTCCTGCTTGAGTGTGACCAGCGCTGAGATATGCGGCTCGTTGTCCAACAGGCTTTTGCCAAAAGCGCGGGCTGCTTTCCATCCAGCCCGATAGCGAAGCAAAGTTATGGTTTCGTCCACGACGTAGTCGGTAGTGATCATGCGACCCAGGTGCTCATCAAGGCACACCCTTACCCTTTCGTGATCTGGATCCTTGCGGTCGATCAGCGCATACCAGGCCCCGGTATCGACTAACACTTGGCTATCTTTTGGTAGCTTTGCCATAGAGGAACTGGTTGTGATTCTGACCGACGGACTCGCCGCTTCCCTCCGCAATACCTGCCAGCTTGCCAATCGGATTGGTGCTGTAGTTGCGTGTGGCCAGGTGCTTGTCCACCAAACCCCGCACAACGGCGGACAGACTCACGCCGTGCTTGCGCGACTCCGTAAGCAAAGCGTTGTATTGATGCTCTTCAAGTGAGATTTGAGTTCGGTGCATGGCCGCGCGCGCTTTAAGCAAACTGCGAGTGCATCTAACTTACATCATTTACGTAGTGATGTAAATGTAACAGCAACCCCAAAATATATCACCAGCTTACAAGGCGTATGATGGCGAACGCGCGCGGCACGGGCCACTGAGCCCTCCAAGAACAGTTGTCTGATCCGGCTGCTCGGTCGGTCGCTCCCGAGTGGCCCTGGCAATGCGCATCTGCCGTCGCCGTGCTGCTTTTCCACGCTCGGCCAATCGATGGCGTCCCATGTCAAACTCGGCGGGGTCGGGCACCGCATCTCCGCTCGATGACAGAATTTACTTTATCGATAGCAGCCCATAGACTTGAGGATGCCCAACCAGAAAGAGGAGGAGGCAAAATGCAATTGGCACCATCCAACAAAACGTTAGCGCTATCGCTCGCGGTCGGTTTAGGATTAGCCGGCGTATCCGGATTGGTATCGGCTCAGACCAAATTCGTGAGCATCGGTACGGGCGGTGTAACCGGCGTTTATTACCCGACGGGCGGCGCGATTTGTCGTCTGGTCAACAAGGACCGTAAAGATCACGGCATACGCTGCTCGGCGGAATCGACCGGCGGGTCCATTTACAACATCAACACCATCCGGGCCGGCGAGCTGGAATTCGGCGTGGCTCAATCCGACTGGCAGTATCATGCCTATAACGGCACTTCCAAGTTTGAAGATCAGGGAAAGTTCGAGGGCTTGAGGGCGGTTTTTTCCGTCCACCCGGAACCCGTAACCGTCATCGCGCACGACGACTCCGGGGCGAAGAACATCAGCGATCTCAAGGGCAAGCGCCTCAATATCGGTAACCCGGGCTCTGGAACGCGCGGTACCTGGGAAGTGCTGGAGGAGGCCCTCGGCTGGCAACGCAGTGATCTCAAGCTGGCCGCGGAAATGAAGTCCGCCGAAACCGGTCAGGCCGTATGCGACGGGAAGCTCGACGCCTATTTCTGGCTGGTGGGCCACCCCTCCGCGTTGACCCAGGAATCACTGGCGACCTGCGCGTCTCATCTGGTCAACGTGACCGGACCCGCTATCGACAAACTGGTGAGCGCTAATTCCTATTACCGCAAAGCCACGATTCCGGCGGGGATGTACAACAACGAGAAGGACGTTAATACGTTTGGGGTCGGCGCCACCTTCGTGACGAGCACCGATGTTCCCAACGATGTTGTGTATGTCGTGGTCAAGGCTGTTTTCGACAACTTTGATCAGTTCAAGAAGCTCCACCCCGCGTTCGCAAATTTGAAGGAGTCGGAGATGATCACCGACGCCTTGTCCGCGCCCCTGCATGACGGCGCGGTGAAATACTATAAAGAACGCGGTTGGATGTAATAATTATCGGGGCGGCGTCAGCCGCCCCTTTTCTGATGAGAATTTTCGGCGGCCTTTCGTTTGTCCGGCGCGTGACGACATTGCCGCCAGAGGGGGAGCTCAGCGATGGCCAAGGAAGCACTTTCAGCGACCGATGTAGATGATCTGGTAGCACAAGTTGATACCGGGGGGCGTAACCCCCTTGGCTGGGAGGGCAGGCTGATCCTTGTCGTCGCGTTCGTCTGGTCGTGTTTTCAGCTTTACATCTCTTCGAATCTGCCGTTCGACCTGACCGATCTGACCGGCATTAGTCTGATCGTCACCGATTCCGATGCCCGCCTGATCCATCTGGCTTTCGCCGGGTTTTTGGCCGCACTGGCATTCCCGCTGTTCAAGACCAGTCCGAGAGATCGCATACCGTGGTACGACTGGGTGCTCGGCGCATTGGCGATCGTCGCCTGTCTGTACATCATGGTCTTGCGCGACACCATCGCGGTGCGCGCCGGACTGCCCACCACGGGCGACCTGATCATCTCGACCATCGGGCTGCTCGTGCTGGCAATTTGCGTATACCGCACCCTCGGTCTGCCTTTGGTCATCATCAGCAGTGTTTTTGTCGTCTACGTGTTCTTCGGCTCCGCGGAATGGATCCCCGACGCCATCCGCTGGAAAGGCGCGTCCTACGGCAAAGCCATGTGGCACTACTGGATGCAGAACGAAGGCGTGTTCGGCGTGGCGCTGGGCGTATCCGCGCGGTTGATCTTTCTGTTTGTTCTGTTCGGCGCCATCCTGGAGAAGGCGGGCGCCGGCAACTATTTCATCAAACTGGCGTTTGCGCTGCTTGGCCATTTCCGGGGCGGACCGGCGAAAGCAGCGGTCATGGCCTCAGCCATGAGCGGCCTGTACTCGGGCTCGTCCATCTCCAACACCGTGACCACCGGCACGTTCACGATTCCCTTGATGAAGCGCACCGGGTTTTCCGCGGAGAAAGCGGGCGCCGTGGAAGTGGCGTCATCCACCAACGGGCAGTTGACACCACCGGTCATGGGCGCGGCCGCATTCCTGATCGCCGAGTTCACCGGCGTGCCGTACACGGATATTCTCAAGCACGCGCTGCTGCCGGCGCTGGTGTCTTATATCGCCCTGATCTACATCGTCCATCTCGAGGCGATGAAATTGAACCTCAAGGGCCTCCAGAAGCCGCCCTCGCACTTGACCTTCATGGGTAAGCTGATCGGATTTCTGACCGGCTTCATCG
>JBPCXK010000777.1:0-8141 GCA_051008635.1 Gammaproteobacteria bacterium | reverse complement strand
GAGATTTGATTTCACAGCGCATTTTCTGAAGGAGCGGAATACAGGTCGTATTTCCGACTGAAGAAAATGCGTTGTGGAATCAAAGATCAAGCGAGGGCTCGTCATCGTGGTGAGAAATGCGGGCTAGTAATCGCCCAACCCGGGACCGAGTGAATTGTGGCCGGGTAGGTTCCAGTATTCGAAGCCGTAGTAGAGGGCCCAGCCGAGCATGATCAAATAGACCGCCCACAGCCACCAGTTGATGCGCCCATGCCGCGCAGAGACGGTGCCGGTGTGTTCCTGCGCGTCTTCGTGTGTATCGCCTGACAGATTGCCGGGCGTCTCGCTGACCACCTCGGAATCAGGCGTCGTTGGCTCGGTCATCGCTCTCTGCCTCCAGAACCTGATGTTTGATATCTTCGATGTTGTTGAACAATCCAGACATAACTCCCCAGACAAAAAAGCAGACAGCGCCCAGGCTCATAAAGAATGCAACGAGGAATTGCCATGCAGTGAGTTCCAACATGTGTGGCCTCCATTTATTCAGAGGTGGCTACTGGGCCTGTCGTGCGCGGGCCTGATTCGACGAAATCGAAGCCTTTCTTGTCGGCCCAGGCCTCGCCGGCGAATCGCGCATGAAGCTTGACCCCGCCCGCTACAGCCTCGCCACCAATAAAACGCACCTTCGTCTGATAAGCAAGTTGCGTCTCCGAGGCGTCGAGCGCTGGATCGTTGAGTGCGTCGCGGTCCACGGCCGAGACCTGCAAGGGCTCGCCGGTCAGGGGATCCTTGAACGCCGACAATGCCAGGACGTAGTAGGCCAGGGCCCAGCGGTCTTCATCGCCAAACGAATCGGCGTAGGACGGCATGGGTGTGCCGTTGAGCCCGGTGGTGATGGTTCGATAGATGTCCTTTACGTCGCCCCCCGACTTGAAGAGCCCTGTAACCAGGTTTGCCGGTGGAATGGGGTAGCCGAAATCGTCTTCCAACTCGTCGGCCTTCTCGCCGTCGCCCTCGCCCAAATCACCGTGGCATTCCCAGCACTTCGCTTCCTGCCAGATCGTCTTGCCCCTGGCGACCATATCTGGCGAGGGCTCGGGCGGGTGGCCCAGATAGACCGGTTGCTCGACCTGTTCTTCGGCGAAGTAGACATACGGATTCTCGGGATCGCTGCGGTCCGCGGCGAACTCGTATTTGATGTGCTGAATCACCGCCAGGCGATCCTTCATCGCTAACATATGAAAAGTGGGCATCGCAGTGCCACGCACACCACGGGTGATGGTGCGCAAGAGATCACCGTCGGTAGGCAGCGAGCCAGACGGCGTGACGCGGAACTTGAAGACGCCGTAGTTGAAGTTGCGGGGTCTCACTTCGAGAAACGTAGCGGCGAGGCCGTTACCGTTGCCGCTTACGCCGTGACAGCCCACACAACGCCGCTCGTATACCTCTTTGCCGTAATCGAGCAGTTCCTGCGACGCCGGGATCGTCATCTGGTTGATTTCCAGGCGTTGGGGGAAGAACAGCTCCCGCCACTTACCGCGGTTGATGCCGAGCTTTTGCAGATAGGCGATGAGGTTTTCCAGCCGCTCTGTGCTGGCGACCAACGTCACGCTATCCCCGGTGTACTCCTGGTTGGGCGTGTGGATGACGGGGTACTTGCCTTTCTCGCGCACGAAGGTAAGACCGTCACGGTTCGGCGTCAGGAGAATCTTGTCCTTGCTGTCGAAGTCGAACAGCGCTTCGGTTGCGGCCGTTTGTTCCACGGTGCGCGCGCCGTTCGCCCCGTCGACAAGCGCAACCGGTCCATGAGGACCGTCGAAAAACTGGGCGAACCTCGGCATGATCGAGTCCGCGACGACGCTTCGCGGATTCCAGAAGTGCGCCAGATGCCAGTCGTCATTGTATTTGAGACCGACCCTCGAGAGGTCCGGACCGATGCGGCGCGTCGAGAACAGGTGAGGTTGGTCAAAGGCGTACTCCCCTGCTTGCGCCACCGGCCCCCAGCGCCGCGTTTCTCCCGTCACCGGACGCACGAACTGCGAGTGGCAGTACCAGCAGCCCTCGGCGACGTAGGTTTTTCGCCCCGCCGCCTGCTCCGGTGTGTAGTCGGTGGCATCACTCACCATCCACTTGAGCTCGCCGATGTCGGTGCGTACCACCTTGGTGACTTTGGTGGTCCGTGACTCCGGTATCACCGCCGGCAGGATCCCCTGGATTAAGGTGGCAGCCGAGATGCAGGCGATACCGGCACCCAATGCAATCACGCGCGTAGTGCTCATGAGGCGGTCGCCCCAGCGGCAGCGCCCGCGGGCAGCCCCACGTTACCGGCCTCGACAACCAGGCTTGGCGCCGGCGACAGCGCCGTTTTTATCAAATTGTAGACCATCAACGACATCCCGATGTCCATGGAGGCGCCGGCAATGGTGCGAACAACCCAGTAGGGGCTGATGGCAACGACGGTGTTCAGCCACTCCTGGCCCGCCATCAGCATGTAGCCCTGCTGTATGCCCTGGGCGGATAAAGCAATCCCCATCAACGAGATCCCGAACGTGATCAGCCAGAACGACCAATTGCCGAGCTTGAACGACCACAGGGGTCGGTTCACGACCTTAGGCCACACGTACACCATGCCGCCGATGGCCCACACCACGAACGTCCCGAACACCGTGAGATGGGAATGGCTGATGACGAAGTCCGTAAAATGCGTCGGTTGCTGTATCGAGCGCAATGCCTCGGTCGACCCCTGGAAACAACCGAGCAGATACATGATCGAACCCATAATCATGAACTTCGCCGTCAGGTTGGTGCTGAAAGTGTGCCAGCGCCCGATCATGGTGCCGAAGAAATTCTGCAGCACCGTCCATACTGGAATGATCAACAGCATGGACGTGATAATCGCCAATGTCTCGGCCCAGTCCGCAAAGGGACTATACAAATAATGATGAAGACCGACGAAAGGGTAGAACACAGCCAGGGACCAGAAACCGATCATCGACAGTTTATGGCTGTATATTGGATTCTTGACGCTGGCCGGCAGGAAGTAGTAGATCAATACGTAGCCCGCGGGCGTGATCCAAAGACCCACGATGTAGTGAAGAAACAAGCCGTGAAACGCCGCGTTGTTGATACCTGGAATGGTGTAAGGAATGACAAAGCCGAGAATCAAATTGGCCACTGTCCACACGAGCGCGGCCACCAGGTACCACAGCGACACGTACATGGGTCCGATCACCCGCTTCGCCACCGTCACGATGACCTGATACGTCATGACGCAAATGGCGACAAAGAACATGATGTCTGGAATCAGCGGCAACTCGCCCGCTTCCAGGCCTTGGTTGTAACCCAGCAATAGCGAAACCATGCCCAGGATCAGGGCCGCGTTCCAAAGCCACAGCAGTGGATAGCCCCACTGCGCCTTGTGCACCGCAGTCCCGGTCAAACGCGGTAGCACGTAGAAGACCAGGGCCACGAACAAGGTGGAGAAGGCGCCGAAGATGACCCCGTTGACGTGCATCGGGCGCAGGCGACCGAACGTGAGGTATTGGGAGGCTGCACCTATGACGTCCGGACCCAGATACTCGGGGAAGCTGAACATCGTCGAGATCGTAATGCCGACAGATGGGGCAAACATCAACCACACCATTCCCCACAGCAGCCACTGGCGAATCAGGCGGTAATCGGTGATGTCGTCGTAGTCTACTTTGTCGGTTGCCAGATTTGCGGCTGCGGTGGCCATGAAATACCCCCCAGTTGTGGCCGTGGCTGCTTTGTACAGCTCATACACGCGGACTCTTGCGTCGCGTCACGAGATGCAAGAGGGTTAGCCCGAGCTAAAGACTCTCCCCAACACATCTGGCGTCGACCGATTACCTCGTCTAACGGAAACTCATCCGCGGAGGCTGGATACAAACTGTCCGCGACGCGCCTTCTCGCCCACGACGCCCGTTTCTGTGCGTAGCGCCAGTGCTCCCGTATCAGTGAGTGCCCGGATCGAGCCTCGAACCGCGGTTGGACCAATACGAATAAGCTTCGAGCGCTTTCATGGCCTCGCCGTCCGGATCGATTTTCTCGCCCTGGTTTGGTTTCTCGATGCACCAGTTCACCATGTCCCGGTACGTCGCGAACTCGTTCATTTGTTCCTGGAACTTGGGAAACTCCTGCGGGTGTGAATCGGCCGTATGGGGATGACACATCGCGCAGGCGGCACCCGTGTTCGAGAGATTTACACCGAGTTCTTCCTGCGCGGCCTTGTCGCCATGCCACAAGCGATCGCCCATGCGCACCTGCTCCGTGAACACCTCGTTGAAGGCATCGAGTTGTTGCGGCGTGTGCTTCTCCTTGTGGGCCAGGGTCAGGTTGCCGCCAACCAGGAGCGCCAGGATCAGCGCTGCACTCGGTGCCAGCACGTTTCGTCTTTTCTTTCTGTCCATCGTTTTCTCCTCAGGAGTCTACGACCCCTGGAACGTGTCGCTGGCTGAGATCAGTATTGCCACATTCTGTCGGCGATCCGACCACTCAGGATCTGGTTGTCGTTGTCGCCGGTGCCCGAATCCACCGCCGCCTCCGCGATGATGTGACCCGACTCGCGCCACATCTTGTAGTCGGTGTCGACTTCGCCTGCGGACGCCACCGACAAGTCGCTCCAGCCGACGCCATCGAAATGATCGCCGGGATCTACGCGTACCATGGGCTTGGTCAATGCGGGGACGCCTTGCGGCGCGTAGGGCCAGGGCCAGGAGGTGGCCAACATACCGATAGAACGCATGTTGCCGATTTCGTTGTAGAGCACCTGATGCACGTGGCCGTGGACGTTCGTGACATTTTCGAACGCCCCCATGATCTCGTGCACTTCGCGCCAGTCGCGCACCCAGAAGTTCCACGGTGGATAGTATTCGTATAGCGGGTTGTGGCTGAACAGAATAACCGGCTGGTCCTTCGGCCAATCGGATAACGCGCCGTCCAGCCATTTGAGCTGCTTGCGCCCGAGGCCCGCCCAAGGTCCCGCGACGCTACCGTCGAGCACCTCCATGTGCGCCATGCGCTCGCGCGCGGTCATTTTCTTGGCCGACCAATAGTCGGGCGCTTGTCCGACGGTATTGAGTCCAATCAAACGAACGCCTTTGTGATCGAGGCTCCACGGCGATTTACCGAAGCTCTTGTTCCATTTCTTGCCCATGTCCAGATACCAATCGTGCTCGCCTGGAATGAACAGTTGCTTGATCGAAAGCTCTTTGAGCAGCTCCGCGCCAAGATCAAGCTCGACAGGATCGCCGGTCTGTGCGAGATCGCCGCCAAACAGCAGGAAATCCGCCGGCGGGTTCATCGCTTGAATCTCCGTCACCGCGCGGATCGTTTTCTCGACGAAGCGCTCGTTCAGGTCCCGCGGGTACAAATGGGTGTCTGAAAGCCAGGCGAACTTGAATGGCTCGACGTTGGTGGCCGCGGACGCCACATCGATGGTGTTGAGGAGCGGAAACCATCCGTAAGACGCAGCCCCCACTGCGGTACCGGTCAAAAGGGATCGATGCAAAAAGGTGCGCCGCGTAATTGTTGTGGATGGATCGGGTTTCTTGCCGGGCGGGTTGAGCTCCCGATGCATGGTACGTCGGATTTTGTCCAGTTCGTTCATTGACAGATCTCCTCAGTTGGAGTCAAGCCGGCCTAAACGGCAGGCGCTATTTCTTCTCGAGCTCGACAGTTATTTCTGTCATCTCTTTCGGGGCCACTGTCACCGCGGTCTTCGTAGGCCCCGTATACTTTTGCCAGACGACCAGCGTGTAATCACCCGGCGCAATGTCATCGATGGTGAACATGCCGTCCTCGCCGGTAACCGCGTAATAGGGGTTATCGGCAACGTAGATGTGCGCGAGCATCCATCCGTGGGCGTCGCAGTCCACTTTCACAAGCCCTGGGCGTTTCAGCGGCTTTTCGATTCGTTGGCCTTTGTTGGGGAGCGCAAGATTGAAGGCGGTGCGCTTCCCATAGTAACCATGCGTGTTATGGAGCACCGGGTCCGAATTGACGATGGCAATGGGGCCGACGGGGATTACCTGTACCTTGGGCTTGAACACGCAGTGTTCCTGATCCAGGACGGGTGTTTCGGTAGGTTCGCCCCAGGCTTTGCCTTTTTTTACTTTCTCCAAGTAGACGATGGCATCCTGGACGCCCTTGTCGGGTCCGACGATAACTTGCGGCTCTTTTCGCTTCTTACCGCAGATGTCCGCGTTCTTGGTAGGGATTATGGTCTTGATGGGTACGCGCCCGTTGAAGACGACGTTGCCGGTAATGCTTCCGCCGTCGGCGACCTCCATGGCGTCGTAGGCGCGTACATGTAGTGAAAACATGAACAACCACACGGATGCAAATAGTCCCGCCGCCAACCTCATTGAGATTCCCCTCCGTACTGAACACACCGGCTCATAGGCCGACTGCAGTTATCTAGCCAACTCCAGGCCTTGAACGCCGTTGCCGCTCAGGAGCATTGGCCACCCCACGGCGGGGGCAAGCTAATATTCCCGTCGACCTTAGTAACAATCCACGAAACGCAATTTTATTCCCTCGATTTACGCCCGGATATTGCACCAGGGCGCTTCGTAGCATCGACTTAACGCTGTGGTTCAATTAGTTATGTGAATATTAGCGAGGAACGAAATGTCCTCAGCCCGCCATCCGGTTTTCAGGCAGGTATCTGCCGAGTCCAGCTTGCACGCTACTCCGCAAACCTGAGGGCCGGCTATGCTTTGCGGAACTCACGTCCAATCTGGACGCGCTGCCCTCACGTGGGCGGCCTTCGGGGTCGATGGCCTTTTTCAGGCGGCCGTTGCCGTCATATTCGTAGGCCCAACCGTGGCCGAGGGCATCGATGACTTCGGTGAGCTGCTCGCCCGTGTAGCGGTATTCCACGCGCCTTGGGGTGGTGTTGTCGTGCACCGCGATCAGCCGATCGCCTTCGTATTCGTATTCGTACCACAGCACCTGGGCGCCGTGGTGGTCGAAGATGCTGCTGCGTTGGCCGGCGACGTTGTAGGCGAAGCGCACTTCGATGTTGTTGCGATCGCCGAAGCGCGTGAGTTTGCCTTCGGTGTCGTGTTCGATCCAGTTGCCTTCGCGGTCCTTCCAGCGAAAGCCCGAGTCGGTGCTGCGGATCAGTTTGCGTTCGTCGAAGACGAATACATCCGGGCTGGCGAGGCTGCGATGGTAGTGGTCGAGGTGCGTTCAATCGTCTTGACCGCGCCGCCGGCCGCGTTGTATTCGATATCGAGGTTGTTCCAGGGGGATCACTCTGAATGTACCGTCCGGTTGCGGGCTTATAGTCCTTGAAGCAGTTGCAATTAAATATACTGTCCCCGAAATTTGTCGAAATTTGTCGCCCGAAATTTGTCCCCTAATGGGAAACCCTTTGATTTTTGAGATATCAAGGAGTCTAACCTGTTGATTTCCCCTGACCCGTTGATTTCCCCGACTTGATTTAAAATCAATCGAGTCTGACCCCATTGATTCCCACGATTTCTCCTCTTCCGATCTCGATTTTATGAAGCCCGGACACTTCGATAGATCGTCGGTGGCTATCACCGTGTCCGCCATGAAAACCCCTGACGTCATGTAAACTACCCGTAATCCGTCTATGAGGACAAGATCAAAAACGAAGTCGGTCTGTGCCGGTCTGCAGTATAACTTTAGGTAAATTTTGTCTGTATCCCAGTTGAATTCATCCCATCCTGAGTTCGATTCGACAAATTCTAGCAACGTAGAAAAAGAATCTGATGGCGCTCGGTCTCTTATCAGTCCCAACCACGTTATCAGTCGTCTCTGCCCCTGTTCGTCGGAGTCGAACCGAAACGAAACTGGCCCGTGCATAAACCTCTTGTCTCTGAACATTGAGATATCTGATGCTTTTATGCGAGCCACTAAGAACGTACCTAGCTGCGCTTTAGCAGTCCCAACTTCATCAAAGCTTTCAGTCGCCGTGCGAACATACCATAACAGCCCAAGGGCTAAGCCGATCGCCAATGGGATGCTTACCTTGAGGAAACCCTTGGATTGTCGCATATCAACTCGGATACATGCCCCCACATCTACTTACACTGCGTGGTCGAGTAGAACTCACTGCACCCAATCCCGAAGTAAAACGGAGTGCCATACGGATTGGCTTCAGGTGAAAA
>JBPCXK010000776.1:0-5135 GCA_051008635.1 Gammaproteobacteria bacterium | reverse complement strand
TAAATGTACGCATGTGTATGCGCTCCTTCCTTGGTACATGGGTATTGTGCATGCGGTGGCGCATGCGAGGTTAAACGCAAAGACACCCCGTGCCTTGCTGCACCTCCTTTCTGTGCGGAGTGAGGGTTCCTTGTGGGAGCGCTGCCTAGCAGCAGCTCTGGTATTATTGCAGTGTAACCAAACGCTCCTTGAAAACGCAACGTCTGTATGGACGAGCTCACCGTCAATCTCGGTCAGCGTTCGTATCCGATTTACATCGGCCAGGGCCTGCTCGCCGGTTCCAATCCTCTGCGCCGACAGCTTGGCGGATCATCGGTGATGGTGATCACCAACACTACGATAGCACCACTGTACCTCGAGCGGCTCCACGCAAATCTCGACGTCCCACGCCTCGATGAGGTGGTCTTGCCCGACGGCGAGCAATACAAAACGCTCGACACGGTCAACGAGATCGTCACCCGACTGCTGGAACAGCGGTTCGACCGCAATGTCACCCTGGTCGCCCTCGGTGGCGGCGTGGTGGGTGACATCGCCGGCTTTGCAGCGGCCTGCTACCAGCGCGGCGTAGATTTCGTGCAACTGCCGACCACACTGCTGGCACAGGTCGACTCCTCGGTCGGCGGCAAGACCGGCGTCAATCATCCGCTCGGCAAGAACATGATCGGTGCCTTCCATCAGCCGCGCAGCGTAATCATCGATACCGACACACTGACAACGCTGGACGACCGGCAGCTGAGCGCGGGCCTGGCGGAAGTCATCAAATACGGTTTGATCCGCGACGCCGAATTTTTCGGTTGGCTCGAAGCGCATATCGACGATTTGCTCGGCCACGACGCAAGCGCGCTCGGTTTCGCGATCCGGCGCTCCTGCGAGAACAAGGCCGCCGTGGTCGCCGAGGACGAGCGCGAGACCAGTGGTGCGCGCGCACTGCTGAATCTGGGCCATACTTTCGGCCACGCGATCGAAACCGGCATGGGTTACGGCGAGTGGCTGCATGGCGAGGCGGTCGCCTGCGGCATGGTAATGGCAGCCGATTTATCGCATCGCCTGGGCTGGCTACACGCCACGGCCGTGGGTCGTATCACGCGGCTGATCGAGCGCGCCCGCTTGCCGGTCCGCGCGCCCGCAGATTTGCCGCCCGAGCGTTTCACCGAGCTGATGTCGCTCGACAAGAAGGTCGTAGACGGTCAGCTGCGGCTGGTGTTGCTGCGGGACATAGGCCAGGCTGTGGTAAGCGGCGATTTCAATCCCAGCGTGTTGCAAGCCACGCTGGCGGCAGCGTAGCGACACATACATGGCCCAGCCAGCCACGCAGACTGACAGCAGGTTCAGCAGAGGTCTCGCGCCCTATGCCGTCAGCGAGGCAAACTCTCGCGGCCGGCGCCACCAGGAGAGCGCGCCGCGTTATCGCAGCGAGTTCCAACGTGACCGCGATCGCATCATCCACTGCGCGGCGTTTCGGCGGCTCGAGTACAAGACGCAGGTTTTCGTCAATCACGTGGGTGATCATTTCCGCACGCGGCTCACACATTCGCTGGAGGTCTCACAGATCGCGCGTTCCATCGCGCGCGAACTACACCTCAACGAAGATCTCACCGAAGGTATCGCGCTTGCGCACGATCTCGGCCATACGCCGTTCGGCCACGCCGGACAAGACGCGCTCAACGAATGCATGAAGGCTTACGGCGGTTTCGAGCATAATCTGCAGTCTCTGCGTGTCGTCGACAAGCTGGAGGGCAAGTACGCCGAATTTCGGGGCCTCAATCTCACTTTTGAAACCCGCGAGGGCATCCTCAAGCATTGCTCAACAAGGAACGCGCGCGCGCTGGGCGAGTTGGGCAGGCGTTTCATCGAAAAGCTGCAACCGAACCTGGAAGCGCAGCTCACCGATCTATCGGACGAAATCGCCTACAACAATCACGATGTGGAGGACGGCTTGCGCGCGGGCCTGGTCACCGTCGATCGTCTGCGCGAGACCCGCCTTTTTCACGACAGCTACGCAATCGTCGAACGCCTCTACAGCAACCTCAGTACACGTCAGACCATTCACGAAGTCATCCGGCGCATGATCAACCGGCTCGTTGTCGATTTGATTGAAACCAGCGCTGCGCACATCGCGCGGGCGGGCCCGGCGAACATCGAAGATGTACGCCGCCAACCGGAGGCGCTGATCGGCTTCAGCGATGACATCCGTGACGCCAATCGAGAGCTGAAGCGATTCTTGCGCGAAGGCGTTTACCGTCACTACCGCGTGCACCGCATGAGCGCCAAGGCAAGACGCACGATCAAGGACTTGTTCGCCGCGCTGATGGACGATCCGGCGCTACTACCGAGTGAGCATCGTGACGCCGTGCATGCGGCCGCGGCCAGCAAAGGCGAGGTGGGCCACGCGCGTGTGATCGCGGACTACATCGCCGGCATGACCGACCGTTACGCGATCGGCGAGCATCAGCGTTTGTTCAGCCCGCATCAAGCGACGTGATAAGCCGCAGCACAAGCGGCGCCAGCCTGAAGCAACAGCG
The DNA here is from genome assembly GCA_051008635.1 of Gammaproteobacteria bacterium. Classification (GTDB taxonomy): domain Bacteria; phylum Pseudomonadota; class Gammaproteobacteria; order JBPCXK01; family JBPCXK01; genus JBPCXK01. The sequence continues at coordinate 2,613 of JBPCXK010000776.1, read as the reverse complement.
CACCGACACTGCACGGCAATCCATCTATCTCGATCCGCTGATAGAAATTCCGGTCAACGCCATACTGGGTCATCTGCAGAAACGCAGTCAGCCGATCACGCTGAGCGGCGAGGAGGGTATTGGCAAGAGCACGCTTTTGCAAGTGCTGTATCGCAAGGCGCCCGCCAATTTCGATGTTTGCCTGTTGCGCGCAAAACCAAAGATGAGCCTCGCAGCCATTGTCGCCACCATGCGAAAACGATGGTGCGTCGGCAAGGAATCCAATGAGGATGGGGTGGCCGCCTGTGTCGAACGCATGATCGCAGCGGGCCAGCGGCCGGTCGTGATCGTTGACGACGCTCACGAGCTGCAACCTTACGTCCTCGACGGCCTGTTCCGGATCAAGTACAACTTCGACCGGCGTTCGCAAGGCGTTATGGGTCTCGTGTTGTCCGCGAGGCCGGTGATTAACCTCGAGTTGGGTCGGCTCGCCACGTCCAACCCCGCAATCAATCAGACAGTCACCCTCAAAGTCCGCCCGTTCAATCGCCAGCAGACAAAGAGGCTACTCGGCGAACGCTTGCCGCGGGGTCTCGAGCCACTCGATGATCGGGCTGTGGACGAGATCCAACGGTCCAGCGGCGGGCTCCCTGCCCAGATTCTGCGGGCCGCGGATCAACTGCTGGACCCAGGCGTGCGCACATCACGGGCGGCTGGCCGTCATGTGCCTGTCTTGATAACGCTTTCAGTCGGATTTCTGGCCATACTCGCCGCCCTGATGTACTTTTGAGCAGATTCCTGCTGCACCATCTCGACCGCCTTGCCCGCGATCAAGCCCGGGCTCTATACTGTTCGGCCTTTTGGCCGCCACACACGGCCGTTTAGGCACGCGCCACCCGGCGTTTTTGGGCCGGTTTTCCGGCTCAGCTTGGGACACGCGACAATGGGCACGCCAGAACTTAGCTCTGAAAATCCACATCCGGGAGGGCTGTACTGCCCCTCTTTTGAGCACGACAGCTGTGGCTTCGGCCTGATCGCGCAGATGGATGGCGAGCCCAGCCACTGGTTGCTCAAAATCGCGATCCAGTCCCTGGAGCGTCTGACCCATCGCGGCGCGATTGCGGCCGACGGCAAGACGGGCGACGGCTGTGGACTGCTACTGAGGCTGCCGGAAGCGTTCTTGCGCGATGCGGCTGACGATGCCGGTATCGAGTCGGCCAGCTGCTTTGCCGCGGGCATGGTGTTTCTGAATCCGCACACGAGCTACGCGGAGAAGGCGCGCCGCCAGCTCGAGCAGGCAATCGAACGTGAGGGTTTGCAGGTCGCGGGCTGGCGCGTGGTGCCCACGGATCCGAGCGCGTGTGGTGCAGAAGCGCTCAAGACGCTGCCTGTGATCGACCAGACTTTTGTCCCCGCGCCAGAGCGTATGACGCCTGATGCCTTTGAGCGGAATCTGTTTGTCGCGCGGCGACGCACCCAGCTTGCGCTGGCGCCGAGCGACGGCATGTTTTACATCGCCAGCCTTTCCTCGCGGGTCATTTCATACAAGGGGTTGGTGATGCCGGCCAATTTGCCGGTCTTTTACACCGATCTCAACGATCCGCGGCTGACCTCTTCCATCGCCGTGTTCCATCAGCGTTTTTCCACGAATACCTGGCCGCAATGGCGCCTCGCGCAGCCGTTTCGTTTTCTGGCTCACAATGGTGAGATCAACACCATCCGCGGCAACCGCAATTGGGCTGAGGCGCGCGCGCATACGTTTGCGAGTCCGGGTCTGCCAAAGCTCATGGAGCTGCTACCGCTGGTGTCGATGGAAGGCTCCGACTCCAGCAGCCTCGACAACATGCTGGAAGTGTTGCTCGCCGGCGGCATGGACATCTTTCGCGCCATGCGCATGTTGATTCCGCCGGCATGGCAGAACATGAGCGCCATGGATCCGGACGTGCGCGCCTTTTGCGAGTATTGCTCCATGCATATGGAGCCATGGGACGGACCCGCGGGCATCGTGTTGACCGACGGGCGCTACGCCGCTTGCGTGATGGATCGTAATGGGTTGCGCCCCGCGCGGTATGTCATCACCAAAGACCGCCATATCACGCTGGCGTCCGAGATCGGTGTATACGACTACGCGCCCGCCGATGTGGTCAGCAAAGGCCGGCTCGGGCCCGGACAGATGATCGCCGCGGACACCGAGACAGGCAGGCTGATGCTACCGGCGGAAATCGATCACCAGCTTGCGGCGCGGCACCCGTACCGGCAATGGCTGGGGCAGCACTCACGGCAGATAAGATCTATGCTGGGCGGTAAGCCCTTATCCAGCGAGCCCTTCGACGACGGCACGTTGGCCCGCTACGAGAAGATGTTCGCCGTCACGTTCGAGGAGCGCGATCAGGTCATCCGCGTGCTGGCCGAGGCGGGGCAGGAGGCTGTCGGTTCCATGGGCGACGACACACCGTTGCCTGTGCTCTCGCGTGAAGTGCGTTCCGTATACGACTATTTTCGCCAGCAGTTCGCGCAAGTCACTAACCCGCCCATCGATCCGCTGCGCGAGAGCATCGTGATGTCGCTCGAGACCTGCCTCGGACGCGAGCTGAATGTCTTTGAGGAGACGCCGAAGCACGCCGCGCGCCTGGT
>JBPCXK010000775.1:0-2704 GCA_051008635.1 Gammaproteobacteria bacterium | reverse complement strand
ACGCTCACCGCGTTCGACACCCGCACGATGATGGCGCAGAAGTTTTTGCCGGAATACATCGAGGGCGACAAACGGATTCTGCTCATCGACGGCAAACCCGTTCCGTACGCGCTGGCGCGCATCCCGGCCGCGGGCGAGACGCGGGCCAATCTCGCCACCGGCGGCACCGGCAAGGGCGTTGAGTTGACCGCGCGCGACCGCTGGATCTGCGCACAAGTCGCGCCGCGGCTCGTCGATATGGGATTGGTGTTTGTGGGTCTGGATGTGATCGGCGACTACCTCACCGAAATCAATGTCACCAGCCCGACGGGGATGCGCGAACTGGACAGTTTGTTTGACATTGATATCGGCGCGATACTCATGGACGCCATCGAGCGCAGGCTTTAACCTGGAACTGGCCCGCAGATCTCACCGCGGGGCCAGATGATCGCGCAGAGATTTGAATTCGCAAGGCATTTTCTGAAGGAGCGGATTACGGGGTGTGTATTTCCGGGAAGAAGAAATTCGTTGTGGATTCAAAGATCAAGCCTGCGCCGTCATCGTGGCGAGATATGCGAGCTTGGCATCAGATCCGGATTTTGGGTGAGGGTGGGGCGCGCCGAGCAGAGAAACGCGCAGTCGTTCACGTTTCCGATTCTTCCAAACGGATTAAATTGGCCGCCGACGGACCGGTAAATACGTGATCAACAGCGGCCATCTTTGATAAAGTTAGCGGTTGAATGTCCAAGCCAGATTACCCCCCCATCTCAGCCGCCGCCGGCAAAGCCCGCAGAACAGCGCTGTCCGGGGCATCGCAACCACGCGGCCAACGTGCCACTGTCAAGCCCGGCGACCGGCTTGGCCTGACCTTGTTTCTCGCCACGGTCCTCCACGGGCTGGTCATCCTCGGCGTCAGTTTCAGCATTACCTTCGCAAAGCCGAACAGCGCCCTGTCGCTGGATGTAGTGCTGGTGCAGACCAGCAGCGATGAAGTCCCGGAACACGCCGATAACATGGCGCAGGCCAACCAGCTCGCCAGCGGCACCGCCGACTTCAAAAACCGACCGACCAGCCCGCTCGCGGCGCGTGTGCCCCAAGTCTCCAGCGGTATCGCGCCACTGCCCACGCAGGAACAGTCGGCCGCCAGGCCGAAGCCGGTCGACGACCTGGTGTTGTCGCAAGACAAGGCTCAGAACCAGATCTCCGCAGCGGCAACGCAGCAGCCCGACGCCACCGAGAACAGCCAGAACCCGCAGGAACAAGACCAGCGGCGACTCGAGATCGCGCGTCTGGTGGCCGAGCTCGCTGAGGAAGAACGCCGCTTCGCCGAGCGGCCGCGCATTCACTTCGTTGATACCCTGAGCGCCAAGACCGCCGTGGAGGCGGCGTATATCAAGGCGTGGGTGGACAAGGTCGAACGTCTTGGCAATTTGAACTATCCCGATGAAGCGCGGCGCAGAAATCTCAGCGGCGCCGTCATCGTAAGCGTCCTCATGGACACCAGCGGCGCCGTGCTCAAGGTGGAAATCGCCTCCTCATCGGGTTCGCGCGTACTCGATGACGCCGCGGCCGGCACGGTCGCGCTCGCCTCGCCTTTCGAGCGCTTCCCGGCCGACATGGCGGAGTCGTACGATCAGTTGATGATCACGCGCACGTGGGTGTTCGAGTCTGAGAGTCTGCTGACGCGCTAGCCCGCATTTCTCACCGCGGGGCGAGATGATCGCGCAGAGATTTGAATTCACAAGGCATTTTCTGAAACGAGGAATACGGAGTGTATTTTCGAGAAGAAGAAAATTCGTTGTGGATTCAAGGATCAAGCCAGCGCCGTCATCGTGGTGAGATATGCGGGCTAGCATGCCAGCTGAAAGATGTTGACCATGGGCGGCTCGTTGACATCTAATGAAGACTCTCTGAAAAGTCTCGCGAGCAGCGGCCCCCACAGCACCCCTCAAATGACTGAAAGCCTCGCCAATAGCTTCCTGATCGCCATGCCGGGCCTGGGCGATCCGCACTTTTATCAAACCGTCACGCTCATCTGCGAACACAACCAGGATGGCGCTTTGGGCGTGGTCGTCAACCGCTCCACCGACCTCAAGCTGGGTGAGCTGCTCGAACAGCTGAATCTCGGCGACATCAGCGAAAAAGTGCGCGAGCGCACCGTCAACTACGGCGGCCCCGTGCAGATGGACCGCGGTTTCATTCTGCATGAGCCCGTAGGCGCATGGGAATCGACGCTCAGCGTGGGGCCGACGCTTGGGCTCACGGCCTCGCTGGACATTCTCACTGCGATTGCGCATGGCGCGGGCCCGCAGCGAAACCTGATCGCACTCGGCTACGCGGGCTGGGACGCAGGGCAGCTCGAGCAGGAAATTGCGGACAACGCATGGCTGGTCGCGGCCGGGGATCCGAACATCGTGTTCGACGCGCCGGAGGCGGAGCGCTGGCGCATTGCCGCTGCGTCGCTGGGCGTGGATCTGAATCTCATCTCCAACAACGCCGGTCATGCTTGACTCTCTGAGGACCAACTCACTCAGAGAGAACCACTACTACTTGCCAGACCATCTTTATTTAGGATTCGATTTCGGCGCACGCCGCACTGGTGTTGCCGTCGGACAAGCCCTCACAGGCAGCGCAAACCCGCTGACGACATTGACCACCCGCAATGGCAAACCGGACTGGCCCGCTATCGGCGCGCTGATCGACGAATGGCGGCCCAGTGCACTGG
>JBPCXK010000774.1:0-4851 GCA_051008635.1 Gammaproteobacteria bacterium | reverse complement strand
ACGTCGAAGGTTATGGCGTGGAGGCCGACAGTCAGGCCCAGATCCGCGTTGTCTGTGACGAAAGGCGAAATCCCATACGAAAACTTGAAGATGCGCGTATCGAGCTCGCTTTCAACGCGCGAGCTGGCCAGAAAAAGATCGTCTTCGAACTGAATATTCTGGTTGATCACCGCGGACGCATCGCGCGTCAAGTCGTAGAAACTGAAGTTGATCCGGTGTCGTTCGGCGAAACGGTATTGCCCGTCCAAACGGAAGAATGTGCCTGACTCATCGAGGCCGAACGTGTCCTCGAAGTCGATCTCGGTGCCTCGCGTGATCCCCGAGTCGACACGCGCCTCGGTTTCGAAATCCGATATTATTTGCGCGCCGAGGCTGAGGCTGAAGCGATTCGGGAACGGCGCTTTCTCTTCAGCGGCGAAGGCGCTCAGCGGACAAAGAACGGCTATTCCGATGCATGTGATCTTTTTGATATGCATAGTGTTTCCTCTTTCTCGAAGTCCTGAGACTGACGGAACCCTCTTAGCCCCTGGCGGTGACGGCGCGCACATGATGGACGAATCCGCCGCGGAATGCACGGTAAGGGCTCAGTGCGAGGGCCGAAACGGTGTCCGGGCGTGCATTCAGTCGTGCGGCGAGCGCGAGATTGGCGCCGAGAACCGTCACCCCGGACTTGATCCAGGGTGACGCATGGTTTCCAACACAAGGGCGAGAGAATTCGGGGTGATCTGTTTTCACCGGACTGCCTCTCGCTGGAATAATTCGTGGGCCAAAAAATTCAGCCTGCCAACGCTGCCGCAAACAATCGATGAGAACCGGAATCGAAAGTGAGTTACTGGCAATTTGTCATTGCTAACCTCAGGTTCCTGAGCTTCGGCGTGTTGCTGACGTTGTTTTCGAGCTTTGGCCAGACGTTCTACGTCTCCGTGTTCGGCGCTGAGATCCGCGGCGAGTTCGACTTGTCGCATGGCGACTTCGGCGCGATCTATTCGTTTGCGACGCTGGCGAGCGCGGTGTGCCTCGTGTGGGTCGGCCGCAAGATCGACGACGTGAGTCTGCGGCTGTACAGCCTGCTCGTGTGTGTCGGTCTTGCCGGAGCCTGCCTGCTGCTGGCGTCGGCATCATCGCTCATCGGGCTCGGTCTCGCCCTGTTTGCGTTGCGGCTGACCGGTCAGGGATTGATGTCGCATACGTCATCCACCAGCATGGCGCGTTATTTTGATCGACAGCGTGGCAAGGCCGTCAGCTTCGCCATGCTCGGGCTCGCAACCGGCGAAGCGCTGTTTCCACCCGCGGCCGTCTTGCTTATCGCCTGGCTCGGCTGGCGCACGACGTGGGCAGCGTCCGCGATTTTCGTAATCGTTTTACTGCCGCCTTTGATACGTTGGTTGCTCGTCGGCCATGACGAGCGTCATCGTAAACTCGTTATCCAGGCGAGCGAGGCCAATCACGCAACGTCGCCCAGCCAGCGAAGCTGGTCGAGAGGAGAAGTGTTGCGTGATCCCTTTTTCTATCTCGTGTTACCGGCGGCGATGGCCCCCGCGTTCATCATCACCGGCATGTTCTTTCATCAGGTGCATCTGGTGGAGACCAAGGGTTGGAGCATGACGTGGTACGCAAGCTGCTTTGCGGGTTACGCAGCTGCGAGTGTCTCGGCGGCGTTGCTGGTCGCCCAGCTGGTCGACCGCGCGGGCACTGTGAGCTTGTTGCCTTACTATCTGCTGCCGCTGGCGGCGGGTCTGCTCGCGATAGCGATCGTCGACGATCCCTGGATAGCGCTGTTCTACATGATTGCTGCCGGGATAAGCGTCGGCTCGGGCGCGACCATCGTCAGTTCTATGTGGGCGGAGATCTACGGCGTCCTGCACATTGGCGCAATCCGCTCCATGACGGTTGCCTGCGCCGTGCTGGCGACCGCACTGGCGCCGGTCATCATGGGATGGCTCATAGACGGAGGGTTCAGCATGGAGGCCATCGCCCTGATGTGTTGCGGCTATATCGCAACGGGAATCGCCCTCGTCGTATTGTCACTGGCCCGCCGCAAGCTGCTCACCGCCGGCATATTAGACTCCTAGCCCGCATATCTCACCACGATGACGGCGCTGGCTAGATCGCAGTCTGGGTTGCGCGTGAGATCTCGCTCAGCCGCGGAGGCTCCCTACGAGAAAAGCAAATTACTCAACCCCGCCGAAAGCGCAGTCTCGGCTTTCATGTTCAACACTTCGTGCATGTGCGACGGGTCGCCCGCGGAATGCGCGATGTCACCTTCTCTCGGCGGCAGGAAATTCACGTCCGATTTGACACCGCAAAGCTTATCGAGCGTTGCGATCAACTCCAGCAACGTCACTGTGTGGCCAGTCGCCACGTTGCTGACACCAGTCGCGTCGCCTCGCAACGCGGCCATGTTGGCGCGGGCGACGTCTCCCACGTAGATAAAATCGCGCGTTTGCCTGCCGTCGCCAAAAACACTCAGAGGCATCTTCTCCCTGATCCGGTCTACGAACAACGCAATCACTCCGGCATAAGGCGACTTCGAATCCTGCCGCGGGCCGTAGACGTTGAAGTAGCGCAAGCCCAGCGCCGACACATCATAAAGATGTTGGAACAAATTCGCATAGTGTTCGTTGACCCATTTTTCGACGCTGTATGGTGACAACGGTCTTGGTTCGACGTTTTCCGTGAGCGGCAGCTCGACAGGATCACCATAGACAGCCGCGCTGGAGGCATAAACAAAACGCGTCACGTCCGCGCGACGCGCGGCTTCCAGCACGGTAACGAACCCGAGGATGTTCTGATCGGCCGAGTTGCGCGGGTCTTCGAGCGAGTTCACCACCGACACCTGCGCGGCAAGATGCAAGCAATGACTGACGCCATTCAAGGCGCTGGCAACAGTATCGGCATCCCGGATGTCACCCTCGACGAATTCCAGTGAGGAATTATCCAGCGGTAAGTTGTCAGCCTTGCCGGCGGAGAGATTATCCAGCACCCGCACCGTCGCGCCCTCAGCCAGCAAGGCTTCTACGGTATGGGAACCGATGAAGCCTGCGCCGCCAATGACCAGAACTCGTTCCATTGAGGCCTCCTGAGGACCCACCAGGAATAGACTAAACCTATCTGTATTTGTTATGATGGTAACATCATGACATCACGTACGCAGGTTACGTTGGATCCGGAAATGCAACGGCGCGCGCGCCAACGGGCCGGCCAGCTTGGCATCTCGTTCGCCGAATACATTCGGCGACTGGTGTCTAACGACCTCAGCGAACCCCACCGCGCCGTCGACCCGAGTATTGTGTTTAATCTTGGCAGTTCCGGCGGCTCCGATATCGCCCATCATAAAGATGACATGCTGGGTGAGGCGATTGTCGCTGAGCGGGACCGCCGCTCCAAATCTTGAAGAGTCTGTTCGTAGACACATCCGTTTGGTATTCCGCGGCCGACACCGGAGACCGCAACAACACAAGAGCCGCAGCCATCCTCTCACATGGCGACCGTCTGCTCACCACTGATCACGTGTTGCTTGAGACCTGGATGCTCGTGCGGCATCGCCTGCACCGAGTTGCAGCGGAGAGATTCTGGGAGGGCCTGCGCACCGGCGTAGCCTTGATCGAGCCGGTCCTCGCTGCCGATCTGGAAACCGCGTGGGCGATCGGCCAGATTTTCCCGGACCAGGATTTCTCGATTGTGGACCGCACGAGCTTTGCAGTAATGCAGCGGCTGGGAGTGTTGCGCGCAGCATCATTTGACGATGACTTCGCCGTATTTCGCTACGGTCGAGATCGTAAGCAAGCTTTCGAAATTGTTCGCTAGCAACGTCGACTAACCAGAGCTCTTTACGAGGGAACTTCGTTCCTGCAGAAAACTCTTCAAGACCCGCGCCGTATGAGAACCCTTTCTCACTCGCGCGACAGTCGCGGGCGCGCCCTGCGCAACAATACGCCCTCCTCCGTCGCCGCCCTCCGGGCCGAGATCGATCAGCCAGTCGGCCTCGGCGACGATATCGAGATTGTGCTCGATGACGATCACCGTGTTGCGCGCCGCGACCAGTTGATGCAGCACGCGAATGAGTTTCTCCACGTCGGCCATGTGCAGGCCGATGGTCGGCTCGTCGAGGACATAAAGCGTGTGGTTTGTTGAGCGCGAAGCCATGTTGCGCGTCGGGCGGCTGGTCGCGGGCTTGACCTTCGCCAGCTCGGTTACCAGCTTGATGCGTTGCGCCTCGCCCCCGCTGAGCGTCGGACTCTGCTGACCCAGCGTGAGATAACCGAGCCCGACATCCTGCAGCAAACGCAGCGCGCGATGAATGCGCGGGTGGGCCGTGAAAAACTCGACCGCCTCGTCGACGCTCATCAACAGTACGTCCGCGATCGTCTTGTCCTTGAATCGCACGGCCAGCGTCTGGGTCGTGAAACGCGCGCCATTGCAGACTTCGCATGGCACACGCACGTCCGGGAGAAAACTCATTTCCACCTTTTTCGCGCCCTGCCCCTCGCATCCCGAGCAACGGCCCTCAGCGACGTTGAAGGAAAAACGGCTCGGGCCGTAGCCGCGCATTCGCGCCTCTGTCGTGTCGGCGAACAGGCGACGGATGTCGTCCCAAAAACCGACATAAGTCGCGGGACAAGAACGCGGCGTCTTGCCGATCGGCGTTTGATCCACTTCCAGCACGCGCTGCACCGTCTCCCAGCCCGTGATCTTTTTGCAGCCATGAAAGCGCCCGTTCGCGCGGCGTGTCTTTTTTTTGCGATTTTCAATCACCACGCGCCGGAGATTGTCGTGCAGTACGTCTCTGGCCAGCGTGCTCTTGCCGCTACCGCTGACGCCCGTAACACAGACCAGGGAGCCCAGCGGCAC
>JBPCXK010000773.1:0-3694 GCA_051008635.1 Gammaproteobacteria bacterium | reverse complement strand
CTAGCCCGCATATCTCACCACGATGACGAGCCCTCGCTTGATCTTTGATTCCACAACGCATTTTTTTCAGTCGGAAATACGACCTGTATTCCGCTCCTTCAGAAAATGCCTTGTGAAATCAAATCTCTGCGCGATCATCTCGCCCCGTGGTGAGAAATGCGGGCTAGAAGCTAGCGACTTTTGCTGTCGGGGGTTAAGGCCATCAGTAAATGAACGTTGACCAGCCGACAGTCGCTGAACCCATCGTTCTTTTGACGTTGGGAATGCTTTTTCTGTTGGGACTCGCGGCCGATCTTGTAGGTCGCAACACGCCTCTCCCGCGTGTTACGTTATTGCTACTCGCTGGTTTGCTGATCGGGCCATCTGGTTTCGCTGTTCTTCCCGAGTCGTTTGTCGACGCGTGGTTCCCGCTGCTTACCGATATTGCGCTCAGCATGGTCGGGTTTCTCCTTGGACAAAAAGTCACGCTCGTCGCATTGCGCGAGCGAGGTCGCGTCGTTTTATGGATGTCGATTGGCAAGGTCGCGGGAGCTTCGTTAGCGGTAGGAGTCGCCCTGGTGTTGCTCGGTGTCGACTTGCGTATCGCGTTACTACTCGCCGGGATCGCCCCGGCTACCGCTCCCGCAGCGATCTATGACGTGGTAAAAGAGGCGGGCGCCAAGGGCAATTTTTCAGATAACCTGCTCAGCATCGTAGCCATTGACGATGCCTGGGGGTTGCTGCTGTTTGCCTTCATGATGGCTGCCGCCGCCTCGCTCGGGGGTGAGAATGCAATTGAGAGCACACTGCGCACCGGGATTTTCGAGATCGGCGGCAGTTTTATTCTCGGTTTGGGTTTGGGTTTGCCCATGGCCTTTATGACTGGCCGTATCCGCTCCGGCGAACCGACCCAGGCCGAGGCGATGGGTTTCGTGCTGTTGTGCGCTGGTGCTGCTATCTCGCTGCATCTGTCACCTATACTCACGGCCATGGTAATGGGCAGTACCGTCGCCAGCTTTGCCTCACACCATACGCGGCCGTTTCACGCCATCGAGGGTTTCGAGTGGTCGTTCATGATCTTTTTCTTTGTGCTTGCCGGGGCGTCTTTGCACATCGATACGGTGACAGCGGTGGGCTGGATCGGCGTGACCTACATCCTGGCGAGAGCAGTGGGAATCTATGCGGGAGCCAGAACAGGCGGAGCACTCGCTCGTGCCGATACCACTTTGCGTCGCTGGTTGGGTCTGGCGCTTCTTCCGCAGGCGGGTGTCGCGTTGGGTATGGCGTTACTCGCCTCACAACGCTTCCCCGAGCTTGCGGACGTTATCCTGTCGGTGGTGCTCGCGACAACCGTAGTTCTGGAGATTATTGCGCCAATCATTACGCGTAGAGTGCTGATACGCGTTGGCGACACGCAGAACAAGCGGCGTATGAGTCATATTTCGATGAGCGACGACCGTGGACCGCGTACGCGTTAACATCAAAAAGGGGAAGAACCTGGGGATCGGCGTCACGCCGCGGCCCCGTGCCGGGGACACCAAGCTCTCGTCGAACGTGGCGCTGTTGGGTCGTGATTTTCCTGGAGTCAAGTTCGAGGTGTTGGCGGACGAAGGCGTTCGCGTCAAAGCGGGAGCAGCTGTGTTGCGTGATCGTTACCGACCACAGATCGTTTTCTGTTCTCCCGTGAGCGGCACTGTTGCTGCAGTCAACCGAGGGGCACGGCGCGCACTGATGTCGCTGCGGATCGATTGTGACGACGAGCAGGGCGTCGCGGAGCTCGACGTTCCGGCCGCACTGGGCCGTGACGAAGTCCGACGGCTGATGCTGGCCTCCGGTCTTTGGACGGCTTTGCGTACGCGGCCGTTCGGTCATGTTCCCGACTCGGGCGGAGAACCCGCGGCGCTTCTCGTCACCGCCATGGATACAGAACCTCTGGCCGCGGACCCCGCTGCAATCATCAACGGTCATGCCGAGAATTTCTCTCGGGGTATGGATGCGCTAACGGCGTTATGCGAAGCGCCAGTCTATCTCTGCAAGGCGCCCGATGCTGACATTTCCACCGGTGAGTCGAAGCGTGTAGTTGTCGCCGAGTTCAGTGGGCCGCATCCGGCGGGACTGCCGGGCACTCACATCCACTCGCTCTGCCCCATCGGGTTCGGCCCCGACGAAGCCTGGCATATCGGATACCAGGATGTGATCTCGCTGGGTTGCCTCGTTAGCACCGGCAGACCATGGGCGCAGCGAGAGATCGCGCTCGTCGGCCCTGCTGTCAAGCGTCCCCGGGTGCTGACTGTTTCCTGCGGCGCTGCTGTCGGCGAACTGTTGGCGGACGAGCTCGAGGAGGAACCGGTGCGCGTGATATCGGGCTCAGCACTATCCGGGCACGCTGCGGTCGGCGCCGAGGCCTATCTCGGACAGCGACACAATCAGCTGACGATCTTGCCCGAGGCGCAACCGGAGCGAGGCTCGCGGTGGAAAAAAACCGTCTTCGACACCGGACTGGGCGGGAAACCGGGTCCATTTGTTCCCATCAGCGATCTCGAACGTGTGGCGCCGCCGGGTGTGCTGCCGGTGCCTTTGCTGCGCGCGCTGTTGGTGGGCGACGTGGAGCGAGCCCGGGATCTCGGCGCACTCGAACTGGTAGAGGAGGATCTGGCGCTGCTCACGTATGTCTGCGCATCCAAGACCGACTACGGGCCGTTGCTGCGCGATGTGCTCGACCGATTGTATAAGGAGGGGGTATAACGACTTACGCACTGACCGCAGTCGCACCCCACGTACGCGCCGCCACCAGCCTGGCGCGCATCCATGGGGTGCGCGTGTTCGCAGTGGTCCCGGTCTTGATTGCCGCAGTGGTCAATACCGGCTACCAGTATTTGCTGGCGCTCGAAGTCGTTGGCGGCGAGGGTGCAGGCGGATGGCGCGACGCCGCCGCCAGGGCGCTCGGCGCTGACTACAGCGATCCGTCCGCTGCAGGCATTGTTGCCGCCGGCCTGGTCCACGTATTGCCGGTGCTCGGCATGGCCATGCTCGTCGGTGGCCTGTGGGAGCGCGTGTTCGCGAATTCGCGCCGCCGGCGATTCGACACCGGAGTCTTCGTGACCGCGCTGGTGTTTACATTGTTGATGCCGCCGGCGGTATCCCTTGCGCACGTCGTCTTCGGCATGTCGTTCGCCATTGTGTTTGGCAAGGGTGTCTTCGGCGGCGAAGGCAAAACCTTTCTTAATCCCGCGCTGCTCGGCGCGGCGGTAATGCAAATCTCTTTCCCGACCGCCCTCAGCGACCATCCGCTGTGGACCGGGATCGCCGGTTACGAGGGTACCAAGGCGCTTGCGCTCTACCAGCAAAACGGGAGCGCGGGTTTCGCGTGGGCCGACATGAGCTGGTGGGACGCGTTTCTCGGCGCCACCCAGGGCATGATGGGCGCGACTTCGGTATTGGCGGTGCTCGTCGGCGGCGTGGCTCTCGTGCTTGCTGGCATCGCGTCGTGGCGGCTGGTGCTCGCTCAGGTTCTGGGGTTGGTCGTGGCAGCCACGTTCTGCAATATGCTGGGCGAAGGCATCTTTGCGCTACCGTGGCATTGGCACCTCGTGCTCGGCAGCTTTGCGTTCGGCGCCGTCTTTGTCGCCACTGACCCGGGTAGTTCGGCGTCCACCGAAGCCGGGCGCTGGGCGCAGGGACTACTCATGGGCGCTCTGGTTGTGATGATCCGCGT
>JBPCXK010000772.1:0-4701 GCA_051008635.1 Gammaproteobacteria bacterium | reverse complement strand
GATTACCGCCACCTGTTATCGCCGGGCAGGATCGGTTCGCTTGAACTTCGCAACCGCATGTTCATGTCACCGATGGGATCGAATCTGGCAGAGGATGACGGTAGTTGTGGCGAACGCATAGTCCGTTACTACGAGGCCCGTGCTAAAGGTGGTGCGGCATTGGTGACGATGGGCTCTGTTGGCGTCGCCTATCCAAGAGGGTCGGGTAATGCGCGCCAGGTTGCCATTTCCGAAGACCGGTTTATCAAGCCGTTGTCGCGTGTTGTCGATGCTGTGCACAGTCACGGCTGCAAAATCGCATTGCAGTTGCAACACGCCGGTGCGATTTCCGTCAATGAACCGTTGCGCGGCTTCCCGTTTCTGGTGCCCTCGCTCCCAAAGGAAAAACCCTACGACTGGCAACAGGACTTAACGCCCGAAGAAAACCGGGACATGTTCGAGGCGTTGTTCGCAAACCCCGATGCGAAATTCGAATTCAAGGTTGCAGACGATGAGGACATTCGCTGGCTGATCGGAATGTTCGCCAAAGCTGCCGTACGTGCGCGGGAAGCGGGCGTCGATGGCGTCGAGATACATGCGGGCCACGGCTATATCATTTCCTCTTTCCTGTCGCCCTCGAGCAATCAACGCACCGATGAGTACGGTGGATCCATTGAAAATCGTGCGCGCTTGCTCGTGGAGGTCATCCGCGCGATTAAGAAGGAAGCGGGCGAGGACTATCCGGTGTGGTTTCGGCTCGATTCGGAGGAATACCTCAAGCAGGATGGCATCACGCTCGACGACGCAATCACGGCAGCGAAAATGGGTGAGGCTGCAGGCGCAGACGCGGTACATGTGACCGCGTATGCTGATGCCAGCCGGGGCATCAGCTTTAGCGAGGCGCATGCAGTCATCGAGCCGTGTAAGTTCGTTTCCAATGCCAAGGCGATCAAGGCGGCGGTAAACATGCCGGTGATTGGTGTTGGCCGGATTGAGCCCGAAGTCGCAGATAAGCTGATTGAACGTGGTGAGATTGATTTCCTTGCGATGGCACGAAAGATCCTCGCCGATCCCGCGTTGCCAAAGAAACTCAAAGCAGGCCGGCCCGATCTTATTAGGCCGTGTATCTATTGCTACACGTGCATTAGCCAGATTTTTCTCGCGACTCACATACGTTGCGCCGTCAACGCACAGACCGGCTTCGAAGCCGAAAAGCCGATCGAGTCAGCTGGCGACAAAAAGCGAATTCTGGTTGTCGGCGGAGGACCTGCTGGTATGGAAGTCGCGCGCGTCGCAACACTCAGGGGGCACCAGGTCCAGCTGCACGAAGCAAGCAGCAGATTGGGCGGTACAGTATTTTTTTCGTCCATCGTGTATCCCGAAAATGGGCGGCTTATCAAATACCTTGGGCGACAAATGAACGAACTGAGTGTTGACGTTCATCTAAATAGCCGCGTGACAGCGGGGCTTGTTCGTTCTGCCGGCGTTGATGAGGTCGTCGTGGCAACTGGCGCACGTCGTAACCTCGTGGAGCTGCCCGGCTCGGATCTTCCTCACGTCATGAGCGGCGACGAAATGCGAGAAATGGTGACCGGCGCGTTTGGCGACGCCGTTGCTAGCAAGATGTCACCCTTAACGAAGCTGATGATTCGCTCGGGCAAGCTGAGTGGAATCTTGAATAGCGCTGCAACAATACGCCGGCTGAGTAAGTATTGGCTGCCGATTGGTGAACGTGTGCTGGTCTATGGAGGCGGTCTGGTCGGTGTGGAGCTAGCCGAATTTCTCGCTGAGCGGGGGCGCACGGTGACGGTGCTGGAACCGGGTGTTTCTTTCGGCAAGGAATTGCCGCTTGTGAGGCGCTGGCGGCTCATGGACACGCTGCGAAAAGAGAACGTCAGGCTGCTGCCATCGGCGGAATTGCTTGAGATCGAGTCTCGGCACGTGCGCTACCGCACTGAGAGCGGCCAGGAGCAACGCCGGCGTGCCGATAGCGTGATCATGGCGCTGGGTGCCGAGCCCGACGCATCGCTCGTCAAGCAACTGGAGACAGTGTGCGACTCGGTGCACTGCGTCGGCGATGCGCAGGAACTGGGCTACATCGACGGCGCGATCAACAACGGTAACCGGCTCGCAAGAGAATTGTGACGCGTTAGTTCCGTAGTGGAATACGCAAAAGGATGGTTGAAATGACAGACACGAGATTTCCAGAGGGCGCGGTATTGGTTGTCGGCGGCAGTGGTGGCGTTGGGCGGTACGTCTGCCGCGAATTCGCGAACGCAGGGGCCGACGTCGCGCTTACGTATCACTCCAAGGAGGATGTCGCAAAGGAACTGGCCGAAGAGCTCGAGGCAACAGGTCGCCGCGTCTCCGTGCATCAACTCACCATCGGCGATGCCGAGTCAGTCGATGCTGTGGTAGCCGCGGCAGCGGAACAGCATTCCCGATTGCACACGATCGTCGTCGGTGCGGCGAGTCTTGCCGAACAGGTGCTGATCGCCGACATGACCCGTGAACAATGGCGGAAAGTGATTGACCAGGATCTAAACGGCTTTTTCAACGTCGTGAAAGCGACACTGCCAAAGCTACGCGAGTCGGGAGGTGGATCTTACGTGCATCTTGGATCGGTCGGTTGCGTTTCGTGGCCCAAGCTCGACGTCATGTCGGTGGCGCCAAAGTCGGGAATTGAGGCGCTGATCACCGGCATCGCGAAAGAAGAGGGTGTCCACAAAATTCGTGCGAACTCCGTGCTGCTCGGCGTCATCGAGGCGGGGATGTTTTTAGAGCTGTCAAAGCAAGGCGTGTTCGATGATGCGTGGGTTGAAAAAGTCCATGAAAGCCTGGCGCTGAAGCGCTGGGGGCAACCCGAGGAAGTTGCGCATGCGGCGGTTTATCTGGCGTCGAATCAAGCTGGCTACGTGACCGGCCAGCGCATCGCGATGGCCGGCGGATACGGACTCTGAGGATCCAGCTATGTCAATGGACGTGCAGGCGATAGAGAAGATAAAGCGTGTGAAATACCGCTACAGCCGGTGCATGGACACCGGCGACCTAAAAGGTGTTAAGGACTGCTTTACTGAGGATGCCAGCCTATGCCTCGTTGGCGGTACTTACCGATTCGAGGTCGAAGGACGCAACACGATAATGGAGGCTTTTGCGGCGGCTGTGCACGAGGGTATTGCCACGAGTCACGTTTTTCAGCACCCGGAAATTGATTTAGTGACCGGGGAGACGGCCACCGGAATCTGGTATTTGTCCGACTGGGGTCTTGACCTGACAAGCAAGATCCGAACGCAGGGCACGGCAATCTGCCGCGATCGTTATCGCCGCGTCGGCGACGATTGGAAGATCGAGCACTACGGCTATACGCGGATTTACGAGCAGATCGATGAGCTAGCGGCAGTACCCAACATTACAGCACATGCGGTCGCCGACGCACGTCGCGAGCAGATAGGCTGAACTCAGTCTTCGAGGCAGCCTTCATCATAGGCGATACGTACATGCGAAATTTCACCGGCCGGATTGAATTTGAAATTGTGGATGAGGATCAGTTTGGCCGGCTGCTCTCCTTCGACGCCCCATTGGGCACGCGTGATGCTGAACGCCTCGTTACCCATGACGATGATATGCCGGGGCTTCATTTCGATATGCCAGTTCATATTGATGATGATTTGAAAGTACTCGGCGGCGGCGGCACGGCCAACGGCCGGTGGCGGAACACCGACCGTATCTTCAAATATCACATCCTCAGAGAGCAACGACGCGCGCAATTCCCAGTCACGAGCGGCGTAAGTTGCAAGGAACTGACGGACCTTGGCTTCAATCGTCTCGCGCGCGAGCGAACCTCGGGCGGCAGCAATCTGCTGCAGTGCGGATTCTCGAGACATGCGATACCTCTATCGAAAGGAGTGCGCATCGACTATAGGGCGGCGAGATTTGGTGAACTAGGTCCAAATGAGGTAGGTCGCGGTGTTTGAGTTCGATGACACAGATGCCATAGCTCGGGGCGAGCTCTGGACCGCATTTTGCGAACGGATTGCCGAGGCAAAAGCAACGCTGTGTCATCCCGACAGTCCGGCAACGGCCTTTGACAAGGCAGAGGGCACGCGGTACCTCAGCCGGCTCGTTCGCCTTGGGCTGGAGATTTATCTGGAAAGTGGCGATCCGGATTTCCCGGTGTTTTATCTGCCGAGCCATCCGACCGCCAAGATGGGTGGCGACAATCCGGACAATCTTTACCTGTCGGCAACAATCGACGGGACACGCAGCTATTTGCTCAACGGCAACATCGGTACGGTGGCATACCTGAGCATCGGCTCGAAAGCCAATCGTTATGCCATTGACGGCACGATGCCATCGACCGGTGAGGTGGGATCACGGGATCTGAAGGCAGATGCCAACGGTGATTTCACCTTGACTGCCAGTGTCGAAGAGCCAGAGGACGGTAGCCCGTGGTTACCGCTCGCTCCCGATTCAACCATGATTCACTTGCGTCAGACCTTTCTCAAACGGCGCACGGAAATCCCGGCGACAGTCGACATCAAGCGAATTAGCGACGGCCCGGTCGCGCCGCCACCATCGGACCCGGAAGCACTCGCCAAGCGCTTGATGCAGGCCGCCGATTTCGTTGTGAATACCTCGAAGCTCTTCGCGAGTTGGGCCGAAAAGTTTATGTCTCGCCCGAACGAACTCTGCGATTGGGGTCAGGACATGTTCGTCAAAGCA
>JBPCXK010000771.1:0-3144 GCA_051008635.1 Gammaproteobacteria bacterium | reverse complement strand
AGTCTGGCGGAAGCAGGCGCGGGCGCAGGCGCTGATCCGAATCCTCCAACGTCGCATTATGCTCATGTACGGGGGAATGGTTCGGCGCATGGAGGTGCAATGACGACTACCGGCCAGCGCCGGCGATCCTGATCCGCCCCTCCGACGTAACGGCATACGCACCCTTGGCCGTCAGCAGCCCCTGCACGTGCTCGTCGGTCAGGTCCACCTTGGGGCCGGCATAGTCGTCCAGGTACACGCGGCTGATCACGAGTCGGCAGGAGCCTGTCACCATGTCCCAGACCCTACAAAAACCGCCATTTCTGCAGTCTGAGTGGCGGAGGAGGTGGGATTCGAACCCACGTGGGGCGGGTATGCCCCCAACCGATTTCGAGTCGGTGCCGTTATGACCGCTTCGGTACTCCTCCGGATAGCGGGACGCATTGTAACCCAGGCGCGGTCGGCGGCACAGAATCGCTGGAACCCGCTATCATTGCGGCGTCACGCACACCCGGATAACACGATGAACAACGTCGCAATCACCGATGCCTTGAGCGGAGAAATCCCCGTCGGAGAGACGGTTACCATCCAGGGCTGGGTGCGCACACGCCGCGACTCCAAGGCCGGGCTCTCGTTTGTCCATTTGCACGATGGTTCATGCTTCGCCCCGATGCAGGTGGTCGCTGACAAGTCGCTACCCAACTACGACGATGAGATACGCCATCTCACCACCGGTTGCGCGATAACTGCGACCGGTGAGCTGGTCGAGTCGCAGGGGCGCGGTCAGAGCTTCGAAGTACATGCAAAACAGGTGGACGTGATCGGCTGGGTCGATGACCCGGACACCTATCCGGTAGCGCCCAAAAAGCATACGTTTGAATTTCTGCGCGAGGTCGCGCATCTGCGTCCGCGCACCAACACTTTCGCAGCGATCGCGCGCGTGCGCCATTGCGTGGCGCGGGCTATTCATCGCTACTTCGACGAGCACAGCTTCTATTGGGTGAACACACCGATCATCACCGCCAGCGACGCCGAAGGCGCAGGCGAATTGTTTCGCGTGAGCACGCTCGACCTGGCGAACCTGCCGCGTGACCGGCAACAGGGCATCGACTTCAACAGCGACTTCTTCGGCCGCGAGACTTATCTGACAGTCTCCGGGCAACTCAATCTCGAATCATACTGTCTCGCGCTGACCAGGGTTTATACGTTCGGTCCCACGTTTCGTGCCGAAAACTCCAACACCAGCCGGCACCTGGCGGAGTTCTGGATGATAGAGCCCGAGATCGCATTTGCAAATCTGAACGATCTCGCCGACTTGGGCGAGTCTTTCTTGAAGTACACATTGAAAGCCGTGCTGGATGAATGCGGCGAAGAAATGGATTTCTTTGAGCAGCGTATCGAAAAGCAGGCTATCGAGCGGCTGACGCAGGTGGTCGAACAACAATTTGAACGCCTCGACTACGGCGACGCCGTCGACATCCTGAAGAAAGCCAGAACCAGATTCGAATTCCCCGTCGAATGGGGCCTCGACCTGCAGTCAGAACACGAGCGGTATCTCACGGAAACGCACGTCGGTCGGCCGGTGGTCGTGATGAACTACCCGACGGGTATCAAGGCATTCTATATGCGCGCCAACGACGACGGCAAAACCGTCGCGGCCATGGACGTGCTCGCACCCGGTATCGGCGAAATCATCGGCGGCAGCCAGCGCGAGGAGCGTCTCGACAAACTGGACGAACGGCTCACGGAGAAGAACCTGAAACAGCAGCTTTCATGGTACCGCGACCTGCGTCGTTACGGCACGGTGCCACACGCCGGCTTCGGACTCGGCTTCGAACGCCTGCTCAACTACATCACGGGCATGCACAACATCCGTGATGTGATTCCGTTTCCGCGCACGCCTAAGAGCGCGCCGTTTTAGTACCTTACCAGTGAAATCTTGGACAAAAATACCAAGAATTTCTCCGCCGGCGGTCGCGCAGGAGTGAGGCGGACTTTTCCACGCCTTGTCCACGGCCGCGCGCCTTTAAACGCTGGCGAAGCGGTGGGCAAGGGGTGGTAAAGTCCGCCGTTGAGGGGGCACAGGTTTGGTTCCGGCTAGGCCGGGTTAGGATCGTAACACTTTACAAAGCGTACTTTTCGGATTGGGCGATCGGACTCGCACGGCGGAAAATTCAGCGCCGCGGTTCTGATAGCGCGGCCGGCTATACTGACGGGCGGAAGCGACAACAACCCGACGACCGCGCTGGCGCGGCTATAATGAGAATGGGTACTGTGGTTAATATTCGAAGTGTATCTTTTAGATGTCACGGAGTATTCAATAGCTCCGAACCTACTCATAGGAGAAAGACATGTCCAAGCTGATTGTCTCAACTCTCTTGGCCTTGATATTGGTTCTCTGCGCCGTCCCAACAATGTCATTCGCTGAAGATCCAGACGACCCAGGCGACCCAGGCGGAGGGGGCCCCGGCTTTCCCATTGTGGGACCGGGTAGCGGTGGCCCCGGGGATGAAGGAGGCGGGGAATAGCGAGAGTTACGAACCACGTCGCTCGAGTGCGCAAGGATGCGCGCACGGGTCGGCGGTTGTAGCAGGGCGACTGCGCAAGCTGTCTGGCGGTGATCGCCGGGTCAGCGGCGAGAGTTGTCATCTCCGTTACGGCGCGCCCTGAAAAAACTCGTCAGCAGCCTGCTGCACATCGAATCGAGCACCCCGGTCGTCAGCTCGACCCGGTGATTGTGCGTCGGCGCATTCAGTAAATCGAACACACTTCCTGCTGCGCCGGTTTTGGGATCGGCGGCGCCCACGACCAGCCGCGCGATGCGGGCATGTATCATTGCGCCTACGCACATCGGACAAGGCTCCAGGGTGACGTACAACGTTGTTCCAGGCAGACGGTAGTTCCGCTCCCCCTGCCCCGCCGCTCGTAGTGCGACAATCTCCGCGTGTGCGGTCGGGTCGTTGCTGGCGACGGGTCGGTTCCACCCCTCCCCCACCACCGCACCGTCTTTCACCAACACCGCACCGACAGGCACCTCACCCGCCGCCCGGGCGCGCACTGCAAGCGTCAGCGCGCGACGCATCCAGCTTTCGTCCGCGGCGGACGTCACTCGGCAGCGCGGTAAGCTTTCGTCATGGTTGCATTGTACGGTCATGCGTGTGCGCC
>JBPCXK010000770.1:0-6739 GCA_051008635.1 Gammaproteobacteria bacterium | reverse complement strand
CTGCTGGTCCCTAACGAGGCGCCCAACGACATTCGCGTGTTCATGAATGACACCCAGGGCGGGTACAGCGGCGGTTTCACGACCTACGTCATTCCCGACGGGGCCAACCCCAGCCCCAACGATGCTGGGGACTTCAATCGCGACGGCATTCTGGATGTCGCGGTCGGCAACCGGATGAACGAGGTCGTCTCCGTGTTCTCAGGTCTTGGCGGCGGACAACTGGATCTCGACAACTACACTGCCGACCAACAGGTACGCGCGGTTTGCGTGCTCGACAGCAACGGCGACGGCTTCATGGACATCGCCACCACCAACACGGAGGGGTCGAGTGGCGCTGGGAACGTCTCGATACTGATGAACGACGGCACAGGCAAGTTCGGCAGTCCGGCGATTTTCACCACGCCCGGAGACACGGGCGAGGCTGCCTGCGCGGCAGCGGACGCCAACGGTGATGGGCTGCTGGACCTTTTCGTCGGCACGCTGGGCAGCAACGAGATTCTCGTGCTTCTCGGCGATGGCGAGGGCGGACTTCAGTTGCAAAGTCGCACCTTGGCCGGCGGCAGTTCATGGATGCTGGCCGCGGGCGATCTTAACGGTGACGGCCAGGCGGACGTCGTGTCGGCAAACTCGTTCACGGGCAACCTGTCCGTGCTGTTCGGCGACGGCGCTGGCAATCTGTCGCAGGCGGTAACTTACCCGCCGGGCGGCGCTTCCTTCCCTCTTGCGGTGGACCTCGGTGATGTTGACGGCGACGGCGACCTCGATCTCATGGCCAGCAACTTTCCCGACGACATATTTACGTTGTTCGAAAACGACGGCGCAGGCAATTTCATCAATCCGCGCGCGCTGCGGGCGCCAAACATAGCGTCCTGCGCGATCCTGCATGACCGCGACAACGACGGCGACCTCGATTTCACCGGCATCGACGAAGGCGACGATCTGGTCCTGTTGTATCGCAACGGGCCTTAGCGGCAACTTGCTTGTACGCGTATTCCCGCTCGGGGTGTGTCGCAAAGTCAACGACCACCTCCGTAGGCTGGCACTGAGCGGGCAGCGAAGCCCAATGTGCAGTGGTTTCTAAGGGCAATCGCTCGTTGGGCTTCGCTGCGCTCAGCGCCAACCTACGTCCGGGTCGCGTTTTGCGACACTCGCTGAAGCCTTCTGGTTTGCGTCGGCTCCGCGCGCTGCCTGTCTTCCCCGGAGGTATGGAATCGATGAGCTGGATGAACCCGCCAACAGAAGATTACAGACACCTTCGCCATGCTTAGTGAAAAACAGCGCAGTGAATGATGCTTGAAGTGTTGACACTACAGTTTTGCGACACCCCCAGAAGCCGCTCCCACGGCCGAGCCGCACGATGAAACTGGCGCATTTTGCAGGCATACTGATCTCGTCACATTAACTTGCCGAACCTGCGAGGGAGACGATGGCAGGACCGCTTAGTGGTGTACGCATCCTCGATCTGTCGACGATGATCTCTGGTCCGTTTGCGACCATGATGCTCGGTGACCAGGGCGCCGACGTAATCAAAATAGAGCGCCCGGGGACCGGTGATCAGATGCGGCTTTTTGGCCAACGCAGGGGCGCGCTTACGGCGCCGTTCATCAACAACAATCGCAGCAAACGGTCTGTTGCTGTCGACCTCAAGACCGTAGAAGGCTGCAATGTCGTCAAGCGACTGGCGAAGACGGCGGACGTTGTAGTCCAGAACTTCCGGCCCGGCGTGGTCGACAAGCTCGGGCTCGGCGAGCCGCAGATCCGTGCGATCAAGCCGGATATCATTTTTGTTTCACTATCCGGTTTCGGTGACAAAGGGCTGCTTTCCAATAAGCCCGCCTATGATCCGATCATTCAGGCCGTATCAGGGCTTACGTCGATTCAGGGCGGGTCCGACGACGAACGGCCGTGCATGATCCGCGCCATGCTGCCGGACAAGATCGCTGCGTATACAGCCGCGCAGGCCATAATCAGCGCGCTCTATGCACGCACTCTCAACCGTAAGGGCCAGCACATCAGGCTCTCGATGCTCGATGCTGTTTTGAGTTTTCTCTGGTCGGGAGAAATGGACGGACATACGTTCATCGGCGACGAGGTGCAGGGGCCCGAGGGGCTCAGCCCTTTCGATCTGATATATGAAACGAGCGACGGCCACATCTGCGTGGCTACCGTTACGGATGCGCAATGGAAAAGCTTTGCTCACGCCGTCGGTCACGCTGAATGGCTTTCGGATCCGCGATTCAGCGACTCGGCCGCACGCGAGCAGCATCGCAACGATCGCCTGGCACTGATGCAGGAAGTGCTGAAGACAGGAACAACGCAGGAATGGGTGGAACGATTGGAACAAGCCGACGTGCCCTGCAGCAAAACCTACACGCGCCGTGAGGTCGTTCGCCATCCGCACGTTGTAGAGAACGAGTCTTTGGAGACTTACGAGCATCGCGACTCGGGGGCGCTGAGGCAGGCGCGCCATGCACCGCGATTCGACGTCACTCCAGTCTCTACCGAACGTGGACCGCCGCTGCTCGGTGAACACACGGACGAGGTGCTCGATGAAGCCGGATACACGGACGAAGAGGTCGCGGCGCTGCGCCGAGCCGGGATCATTGCGTAGGTGGTGCGCGGAAGCTTCTCAAGCCGCATCATGGTGGTTTCGTCGCGGGGACGATCTCGCTCTGCCGCGCAGGCTCCGTACGTCCTGGCGCTGCCTGTAGACGCCATGGCTTCGGGCACCCTTGCCTTCGCCTGCCGGTTCCCTTCTCCCAGGGCCCGGGCTGGAGTGTCGCCAGCTAGCCGACCATGATGCCGGTCACACGTTGGGCTTCGCTGCGCTCAGCCCAACCTCCGGGTGTGGTGATCGACTTTGGCTTCGAACTTCTCGCACCAGGGACGCAGATCGACTTCGAGGCTCCAGGCCGAGCGGTCCTGGCAGTGAACATCGTAGTAACTTTGCGCTATCGCGTCGGTCGACAGCATGCGTTGCTCGGGAAGGCTCGAGACGAGGTCCGGGAAACGCTCGTGAATGGCCGGCATGTCGATAACGCCATCAATCACGAAGTGACAAACATGAACGCCCATCGGACCCAGGGTTCGGGCCATCGATTGCGAGACCGATCTCAAACCGGCTTTGGCGGCAGCGAAAGTTACGAATTCCGCGCCTCCACGCATGGCCGACGTCGCGCCGGTGAACAGGATCGTGCCCTTGCCGTTCGGCGCCATCAGCCTGGCGGCTTCCTGACCCACGACAAAGCCGGCGTAGCATCCCAGGCGCCAGACCTTCTCGAACATGCCGGGCTCGACATCCAGAAACGGCTGACGGTGCTGCGCGCCAGCGTTGAACACCACGACATCGAGGCGGCCCAGGTTCGCGACACCTTCAAACAACTGTTTGATCTCGCTGTCCTTGCGCAGGTCGGCAGGCATCGCGACTGCTTCCCCGCCCTCGGTCCGTATCTCGTGCGCGATGCGCTCGAGCTTGTCCTGCTTTCTCGCAACCAGCACCGCAATATGGCCGGCTTGCGCAAACCGTTTTGCCACTGCTTTGCCCAGGCCGTCTCCCACGCCGGCGACCAGCGCAACCACGCGTTCCGTCATGACACCGGCTCGAGTGGCGATTGCATGAACACCGGCATCGCGTGGTACTTGTCCGCGAGCGCGTCGAGCTTCGGGTACTTGCCGATCGGTAATAACTCCGGGTGCATCGGTCGGTACATATCGTACATCACGCCGAGCGTCACATCGGCCTGCGTGAAGTAATCACCGGCTGCAAATGGCGACTGCACCAGTTCGTTCAGGCTGGCTAACGCGGATTCGATCTGCGCGCTCCAGCGCTCCACGAAGGACTCGTAGCGCAGCTCCCGGGGGCGCAGGTGAACCTCGTAGCGCAGCTCACGCCCCTTGTCGATGATGGCGGTGGCCAGGGCCACAACCCTGCGCACCGCATCGCGCGCCGGCGATGGGGGCGGCATCAACGCGCGCTCCGGCCCAACCCGGCAATCGAGATAGTCGAGGATAGCCGCGCTTTCGATGATGACATCTCCCTCTTCTGTCACGAGGGCCGGTATTTTCACGATCGGGTTCACCGTCCTGACATCGTCGTAGTGGTCCCACGCCGTCTGCATGCGCTGCTCGAATTCGATACCGTAGTGCCGCATCGAGACGGCGACGCGGCGCGCATAGGGCGAGCGATTCCAACCCACCAGCACGATCTTGTGTGCATTCACTGATGCCATCGACGTACTCCTCCCCCTACTCTTCTTTCTTTTCTTCGTGCTTGCTGTGGTCCATCTCCTTGTGTGCGTGGTCCATCTTGCCATGGCCCTTGCCGTCCGCCTGCACTTCCACATTGTCGCTCAGAACGACTTGATCCCGTTGCGGCTGCGTAAAGCGCAGGATCAGATTCCATTCACCGGGCATGTCGAAGTTCATTTTCGCCTTGTAACTGCCGGGTATGTCACCCGCTTCGCCCTTCACATGCGGCATATGGTGGGCACCAGGCATGCTCGGCATGTCGGTGGAGATCATGAACTCGGCGCCTTCGACGGCGTCGCCGCTGCCGTGCTCCATCACTGTGAACTCGTACTCATACTCCAGGCCGCTTGCCGATCCGGT
This sequence comes from Gammaproteobacteria bacterium, assembly GCA_051008635.1. GTDB lineage: Bacteria > Pseudomonadota > Gammaproteobacteria > JBPCXK01 > JBPCXK01 > JBPCXK01. The sequence goes on along the minus strand of JBPCXK010000770.1, from coordinate 2,131 downwards.
TGGAGTCTTGTTGAAATCGACCATCAGACGATCGCCGGCGAGTGCGCCGCACGACCCGAACATCGTCATGAGCACAAGCGCCGCCAGCGCGTTTGACTTCGAGTGACTATGTTGTCTGCGCATCGTCTCTCCTCCCGTTAGAATACCGCGCCCGCACCGAGATAGGACTGGACCACCAGATCACTTTGCAGCAGTTCATTCGCAGCGCCTGTCTCCACGAGGGTCCCTGCATCGAGCAAATACGCGCGCGCAGCGATCTCGAGCGCTTTGTGCACGTTCTGCTCCACCAGCAGGACGGTGATGTCCATGTTGTTCAATTTCTCGATCATCGTGAAAACCTCTTCCACCACCTTGGGCGCCAGGCCTAAGGACGGTTCGTCGAGCATGAACAGCTTCGGACGTCCCATGAGCCCACGCGCGATCGCGAGCATCTGCAATTGACCCATGTCAGCCGGATGAGCTCGGCAAACGCGAGTGTCGCGATCGCAAAGTAGAGTCCGCCCAGACGGAAGGTGAGCGCGCCAACGCCGGCCGCGATCAGGCCGCCCGCCGCGGCGCCGATAACTATTGCGGTCATGAGATCGAAACCGAGCATGGCCGTAGTCGCGCCACCGAAATAAGCGCCGATGCCGAAGTACGCCTGCTGTCCGAACGAGATCTGACCGGTAATCAACAGCAGGTAGGTGCTCAGCGCGACGAAGGACTCGATGCAGATGAGCGAAATGACGCTGATCAGATAGTCGTTCATCGCGATCCGCTCAAGGGCGCGCCCTCACCGCAGCCCAGCAGTCCTCTGGGCCGCACGATCAGAAACAGGAACAGGAGCAGGAACGCGACCAGATCACGGTAACCGCCGCCAAAATACCAAAGCGCCTGCAGCTCGACGATTCCAAGGAGAAACCCGCCGAGGATGGCGCCGGGGATCGAGCCGATCCCGCCGAGTATCATGACGATCAGGCCTTTTACCGTGGCCCAGAGTCCGAAGCCGGGCGTGATCTGATGCAGGCTGGCGGCGATAAAGAAGGCAACAAAGCCGCCGAATGCCGAGGTCAGCACGAAAATCTGACTGGACACACGCGGAACATTGATTCCGATGATCCGCGCCGCATGCCGATTCGAGCCCACGGCGCGCACGGAGCGGCCGAAGGCCGTGTGAATAGATAAGCCAGTAAGGGCACGCCATCAGCACCACGGCGGCGATGAAAAGAATGAGGTAATCGCCGCGAACCGCGATCGGACCGATGTCGAAGGTCGAAAGACCCGTGGGGTTTTCGACTGGGAACAACCTTCCCCACGTCAGCAGAATGATGATTTCTTCCAGCACCATCCAGATGGCGAAAGCGCTCACCATCGAGGTCAACGGATTGTCGCTTTTGACGGCGCGAAAACATATTCCCTCGACGCACACGCCAACGATAACCGACACCGCAACGGCAAGAACGAGCGCGAGTGCAAGCGACTCGTGCACGCTGAGGCTGACGAACGCGCCCGCATAGACGCCCATCATGATTGTGGGGCCGTAGGCCAGGTTGAGGCGCCGCATCACGCCGAACATGAGCGTAAAGCCCAGGCCGAGCAACGCATAGGACGCGCCCACCATGATCCCGTCCAGGGTGTTTTGCAGGAAGTCCAGCATCAGGCCGGCATGTTACACCAGGCGCCTGGGGGTTTGATTTTCGTCGAGTGTCAGGTAGTTACGCGTTACGCGCAGCTCGCGGGTGGGTTCTCTATGCTCCGCTCCGGTTTGCCATTCATCCCTTGTGCCGACACGTCTCGTAGACATGCTACCGATGTCAATGTATTCTTAACCCATACGGCACGAAACAAGTGCTGATAGACGCGCTACTCACGCGCGCAAACAACTGGTTTTCGTGCCTGCCGACGGGCACAACCGGCTGATCGCAGGTCAGTCGTGCATCCTCCTTCGAGCCTAAGGGTGCCTGCCAGCTCATCACCTTAACATCTGAAAGACAACTGTCTTAACCGGGGCGCGGCGTTACCGTGCTCATTGTATGGACCGCCCGCATCGGCATCAATGCGGGACTACTGTGAAGGAAGCTTTCATGACGCTTCGCAACTCGAGTTGGGCGCTAGGGTCGTGGATAACCAGGTCCGTGGCCGACGAGAACAT
>JBPCXK010000769.1:0-4343 GCA_051008635.1 Gammaproteobacteria bacterium | reverse complement strand
CTTGATCTTTGAATCCACAACGAATTTTCTTCACTCGGAAATACAGCTCGTATTCCGCTCGATCAGAAAATGCCTTGTGAATTCAAATCTCTGCGCGATCATTTCGCCCCGTGGTGAGAAGTGCGGGCTAGGCTTTCACCATCTTGGCGCGATGGAACACCTGTAGCACTCACCCCATGGCCTCAGCCTCACTCCAAAACGACCGTCTGCTGCGCGCGCTGCGGCGCGAATCCGTGGATGCAACACCCATCTGGATTATGCGTCAGGCCGGGCGATATCTGCCGGAATACCGTGAGGTCCGGGCGCGGGCGGGCGATTTCCTGACGTTGTGCAAGACGCCGGAGCTGGCCTGCGAGGTCACGATGCAGCCGTTGCGGCGTTTCGATCTCGATGCCGCCATTTTGTTTTCGGACATTCTTACCATTCCGGACGCGATGGGGCTGGGCCTGTATTTCGTGGAAGGCGAAGGACCCAGATTCGAGCGCCCGTTGCGCGATGCCGCGTCGATCAGACGGCTGGGCGTGGCCGACCCTGAGCGGGAGCTGGGTTACGTCATGGACGCCGCGCGCGCAGTGCGCCGGGAGCTCAACGGTCGGGTGCCGCTGATCGGTTTTTCCGGCAGCCCCTGGACGCTGAGCACGTACATGATCGAAGGCGCCAGCTCCAGAGACTATGTGCACGCGAAGGCATTGCTCTACGATGACCCCGCCAGTCTGCGGCGTCTGCTGGATATCCTGAGCGACAGCGTTGCCGCCTATCTCAACGCCCAGATCGCCGCCGGCGCGCAGGCGGTCATGATCTTCGATACCTGGGGCGGCGTGCTGACGCCGGATGCCTATCGGGAATTCTCGCTCGCACCCATGCAACGCGCCATCCAACAGCTTCGGCGCGAGCATGAAGGACAGCGGATACCGTGTATTCTGTTCACGAAAGGCGGCGGCGCATGGCTCGAGCATATGGCGGCTACCGGTTGTGATGCGCTGGGGGTCGACTGGACGATCGACATCGGCGAGGCACGCCGGCGTGTCGGCGACAGGGTCGCGTTGCAGGGCAATCTCGATCCGGGCGTGCTACACGCCCGCCCCGATGCGATTCGCGAAAATGCCGCTGCAATACTGAGTGGTTTCGGGCACGGCAGCGGACATGTGTTCAACCTCGGTCACGGCATCCACAAGAGCGTAGATCCGGAACATCTGCGAGTATTGGTCGACGCCGTGCATGAGATCTCGACGCAGTATCATCAGTGAGTAGAGCCCCCTGATACATGAAACCTCAACGAAGAAGTCAACGCAGAGGCGCAAAGACGCAGAGGAAAGAATCTGTAGGCATGGCTTCAAGCCTTGGCCCCTCTGCGCGTTAGCGCCTCTGCGTTTTTTTAGGGTGTTATAGGGAAATCAGATTCGTCGCGGTGTGATATCCGGGCTAGCTGGCTCCCACCAATCCCTTCACCTCCGTCAGCGTTGCCCTGCGCATCGGTCTTCCATCGATGGGGCACAGTGGCGCCTGCCTGATATTGTCCGGCGGCATTATTACTGCTTCTATCTCGACCTTGTCCGCCATGAATTCCAATGCCGGGTAGTAGAGAGCGGCACCGTTGAGGCGCAGTCGCTTTTCCTTGCTTTGATAGGGGATGTTGGCGTCCGTGAGCAGGAAGATGACGTCCTCTACCGTGTCGGCGAACAGGTGCAAGTTGATGTTCGAACGCGCCCCCGCGGTACCTTTGAGGACCGAACCCACTAGCCTGGGATTGAAATTCTCGAACAACTGCATGGCCTGCAAGGCTGTCTGGCGCAGTTCGCGAAGATGCAGGTCGTGCGTCTCGGCGTCGAACAACGCGCGGCGGCTGAGCACTGCACGTTCGATCTCCGTGTTACGTGGCAGAGCCCGGCGACTCGTGAACCCCAGCCGTGCAGCAGCCTTGTGCTTGGCGAGCTGATAGTCTTTGACGCCTTCATCGAGGATGATGCGAGCCGCTTCGTCAGCGACCAGAACTCTGGCGCGGTCGGTACTGGCGGTCATGAGAACGCGTGGTTTGGTCGCTGTGTTGGCGCTCCAATCGCCGACGACACTGAACGGCTAAAACAACTGCTCCGGTATCTCCACTTTGCCACCACCGCCGCCGGTCGTCAAAACCTGCTGGGTGCCATCACTTCCCTCGTTCTCAATGCCATCGAGTTGCTGAAATCGTTGAGCACGGCGAGTCGGGACGCGGTCTGCACGGAAGGTTTCGAGAATCGCATTCTCGTTGCTGGGGTCGGAGAGCAATCCGGAGTCGGGGTCGATGCGCACCGTAACCATGCCTTCGGGTTGTTTCATCGCGCTGGGCGGGCGGTCCTTCAGGGCGACGCGCATGTAGTCGATCCACATCGGCAATGCGGCGACGCCACCGACCTCTTTGGCGCCAAGTGGCGTGTTTCTGTCGAAGCCGACCCATGCCGTTGCGACCACGTCGCCGTTGTAGCCGCTGAACCATGCATCGCGCAGGTCATTGGTGGTACCGGTCTTGCCGGCAATGTCTTTACGGCCCAGTTCCGTCGCCTTGTGGCCGGTTCCGGCGCGAATGACGTCCTGCATCATGCTCACCATCTGATAGGCATTGGCGGTTGGGATGACTTTCTGTGCGATACGCGGCGGGGGGTCGATAACGAGCGTCGTCAGCTCGCTCTCGTCACCCTGATCTTCGGGTTGGAGCAGGGCCGTGCTGAGACTGGAGCGACAGCGGTTGTTACAGACGCGCTCCGGGTTGGCTTTGGAGAGCAGCTCGCCTGCGGCGGTCTCCACCCGTTCGATAAGATACGGCTCCACCCGGTACCCGCCGTTGGCGAATACCGCATAACCCTGCGCCAGCTCCAGCGGGCTCACAGAGCCGCTCCCGAGCGCCAGGGACAGATCGTTAGGCAGTCGTTTGCCGTCAAAACCGAATTTGCCGATGTGCTCTATCGCGAAATCAGTGCCGATGGTGTCGAGTACCCGAATCGATACCAGATTTCGTGATTTCATCAGTGCCTCGCGCAATCGGGTCGGACCATAGAACTTGCCGCTGTAGTTTTCCGGCCGCCAGGTGTCTTCGAGCCTGGAATCGTCGAACACCACCGGGGCGTCGTTGATGATGCTCGCGGGTGTGAAGTCGTTCTGCAACGCGGCCGAGTAGATAAACGGTTTGAAACTCGAACCCGGTTGCCGCAGTGCCTGTGTAACGCGATTGAACTTGCTGTGATAGAAGTCGAAGCCGCCTGCCATGGCAATGATTGCGCCGTTCTGCGGGTCCAGGGAGACGAGGGCGCCCGACACAGCCGGCACCTGACTCAGAAGCCATTTCTGATTTTCGTCCTGCGCCACCCGGATGATGTCGCCGGGTTTGAGTATCTGAGTCGCGGTTTTCGGCTCCGGGCCTAACTGGTTTTCGTTGACATGGGGTTGCGCCCATGCCATTGCGTCCCAATCGAGCTCGGCGCGTTCCCCCTCGCCGATGTACACAGTCGTCTTGCGGGCTTCCACTTCCAGGACCAGCGCTGGCCGCTGGCCGCCGAAGGTGAGGTATTCGCGCAAAATAGCGTCCAAGCTGTTGTCGTCGGCGTCCGCCGCGGGCTCCACATGAGCCTCGGCGCCACGGTAGCCGTGGCGTTTGTCGTATGCGAGCAGGGCATTGCGCAGCGCCAGATCGGCTGAATGCTGTAATTCCCCGCGTATGGTGGTGTACACGCGCAGACCGCGTGTGTAGGCCTCGTTGCCAAAACGGTTTACCATCTCCGCGCGGACAAACTCGCCGACGAAGGCCGCCTCCAGCGCGACCTCCGGACGATACAACTGTGCCGATATAGGCGTCTCGCGGGCCTCCTGATAGGTCTCGTCATCGATGAACTCGAGCTCGTGCATGCGGCCGAGCACGTAGTTGCGCCGCGCCAGCGCGCGCTCGGGATCGCGGACAGGGTTGGTCTTTGACGGCGCCTTGGGCAGCCCGGCGATCATCGCGATCTGCGGCAACGTCAGCTCTGAGGGTTCGGTGCCGTAATACACCTCGGCGGCCGCGCCCACGCCGTAAGCGCGTTGGCCGAAATAGATCTTGTTGAGGTAAAGCCTCAGTATCTCGTCCTTGGAGAGTTCTTTTTCCACCTTGAGCGCCAGAAATATTTCCCGTGCCTTGCGTGTGTAAGTGCGCTCGAAACCAAGGAAAAAGTTGCGCGTCAACTGCATGGTAATGGTGCTGCCCCCCTGCCCCTTTTGACCCGTGCGCAGTAAGTGGTAGCTGGCCCGGATAATGCCCTGATAGTCGACGCCCGGGTGGTCGTAAAAGCGGTCATCCTCCGCGGCGACAAAAGCCTTTTGCATAAGGAGGGGAATCT
>JBPCXK010000768.1:0-5534 GCA_051008635.1 Gammaproteobacteria bacterium | reverse complement strand
GCGCCAACCTACGGGTGCCATCATGGACTTTTGCGACACCACCCCCTTCGACTTGTTGACCACATATTTCGAGCCAAAAATAAGGACGCCCCACGTTCCGGCAGGGCGCCCTTTCTAGCGATTCACTCACTACCGAAGGCAGCCCGGAGGAAAATCTCCTTTGAATGCGGAAAAATGGTCTACATTGCCAACCCCGGGGGTATGCCCATGGGTAATATAGTCTCCGTCTCCATGTCGGACAATCGTGATTCCCTGCGCCGTGCTTCGTGGCAGTTTCGCAACTGTCCGATCACCGTTCAGGGCAATCTGCGTGCTTGGGCCCGCATCCGTCGGCTGCGGATACTCACGCAGCCAGCCGCCACCGACCCGGTTTAAGCCCTGCATTGCCAGCCCGCCCCCCACAACCGGGCTCGAGCCTGGCGCAAGCAGGTTGTAGTCCAACTTCACTTTGAAACGTGCATCGCCGTCTTCATCCGTGATAATTCCATTGGGATCAAGCCCGACTCCTGAAGTGACTACAGCGTCCGTTGCAAATGCCGGAGCAACGCCGCGCCCAAGTGCCCCATCTGCTAAAGGATAGTCGGGCGCCAACTCTCCTGTCGCACGACTCTTGTGATCGATCCAGACCGTGTAAAGCGTATCCGGATTGGTGCCCCTGAATTTAATCTTTAACTTTTTGTTATATTTGATAATGACGGTTGCTTTACCCGGCTGCCCTCCTGAATTCTCGAGCGCGTAGCGACATGCCACACCATCGCCATCATCACCATTCGCAGACACAATTGCGTTCCCGCCTGTCAGGACCAGCATTGCAATTGTGACACGGACGCCAGCTCGTCTGGCCATCATACCTCCTCACTGCAGTTGTAGTTGACATAGGTCCGCAGCCGCGTTGTGCTATCCATGTGCTGCTTTCGATAAAGTAGTTGCAAGACCTCGTCGAGGAAAGCGAGTTTGTCATCGGGGTTCGTGAGTGGTGCAGACGAGGTGACACTCGGCGTCGAGCGACACGTTCTTCAGCCGCGATGGAAAAGTTGACGGAGACTCTTCGTTCGGAATCTCGCATTCAGGAAGAGAACTAATTACCGCTGGCAATCTCCGCAACGGTTTTCAACACCCGGCCGATCTCGTCTTCCGTGTTGTACAGCGACACACCGAGGCGCGTGACGCCCCCTCCTTCCATCAGTCCCAGCGCCTTGAGAGGCGTGATGGCGTAAAAGTGCCCGTCCCAGGCGCAGATGCCTTTTTCAGCCAATCGTTTGCAGGTTTCCACCGGGTCCTTGCCTTCGACAGTGAATGACACCGTGGGTGCGCGGTGCGCAGATTCGAAATCGGGCCCATAGACCGTAACGCCTGCGATGTCACCCAGGCCGTCGTAGAGCCGCTCTGCCAGCGTGTGCTCGTGTGTGGCGATGCGCTTCATGGCGGTGACGAGGCGGGCGCGAAAATCATTGCCTTCACCGAAAGTCGCAATGTACTCCACGGCTGCCTTCACACCGGCGATGGCGGCATGATTCAGGGTGCCGGTTTCGATCCTGAATGGCGCTTCCTGCTCCTGCGTGATCAGGCAGTCAGTCTGGATACGATCCAGCAGTCCGGTCCGCGCGTAGAGCACGCCGACGTGCGGCCCATAAAACTTGTAGGCGGAGCACAATAGAAAATCCACGTCGAGAGCCCGTACGTCGATGGCAAAGTGCGGCGCGTAGTGCACGGCATCGACGAGCAGCCAGACATCTGCCTCGCGCGTCCATTCTCTGACGCGTTGCACATCGTTGACAGTTCCGAACGCGTTCGATGACATCCCCATTGCAACGAGGCGCGTGCGCGCGCTGATCTTGCGCCGGAAATCTTCGTAGTCGAGCGTGCCGTTGTCCAATACATCGACTTCGCGTATCTCGATGTCATTTTCGCGCAGGGCGAGCCAGGGCCCGCGATTGGCCTCATGGTCGAGCCGCGTGATCAGGATCTCATCTCCCGGCTTCAGTGAACGCGCGATGCCCTTGCTGAGCGAGAAACAGAGCGTTGTCATGTTTGCGCCGAAGGAGATGTTCGCATCGCTTTCGGCGTTGAGGAACACCGCCATTGCGGTGCGGGCGTCCGCTACGATCCGATCGGACTCTTGCGCTGTTACGAAGTAGCCGTGCGCGTTTGCGTTGCAGTTCACGTAATAGTGAGCGATCGCGTCGATCACCTGCTGCGGCACCTGCGTCCCGGCCGGACCATCGAGGTAGGCGAGCTTATGACCGCTGTGCACGCGCGCGAGCGCAGGTATTTCGCCGCGGCGTGCGAAGAAATCCTGATCCCCGTCTTTCATTACTCATTCCCTTTGGCAGCTTCGAAACGTGGTGTGTCAGCGCGATCTGCGTTTGACGAAAACGCGACACCCGAGTACAACACAAACGCTCAACCAGCGCGCACCTTACGACAATGCGAGACAACGATAAAGTCGCTGGCGTTTCGGTGGAGGATATCCGTCGCGCTCGTTCAGCGCTCGATGGCTTGGTGACCCGCACGCCGCTGATCCCGTCTCAAAGCCTTTCGCAGCGGACCGGGTCCGAGGTGTCTTTGAAACTCGAAACCCTGCAAGCGACAGGCGCCTTCAAGCTACGCGGCGCCACAAACCGGCTCGTCAATCTTTCCTCTGCCGCACGGCGACGCGGCGTGGCTTGCTGCTCCACTGGCAATCACGGCCGCGGGCTTGCCTACGCCGCACGGCAACTCGGTGTGTCCGCGACCATATGCATGTCGAAGTTGGTGCCGACCAACAAGGTCGCCGCCATCGAAGCCCTGGGCGCGACCGTGGTGATCACCGGCGACAGTCAGGACGAGGCTCAGCTCGAAGTGGAGCGGCTGGTTGAGGAAAAAGGCGTTATCGACGTCTCGCCCTTCGACGATCCGCACATCATCGCCGGGCAGGGCACGATCGGCCTGGAACTGCTGGAAGATTTGCCGGATGCCGATACCGTGCTGGTGCCGTTATCGGGTGGTGGGCTGATTTCGGGCATCGCGCTCGCTCTCAAGGCTGCGTCCGCGCACATTCGCGTTATCGGCGTGAGCATGGAGCGCGGCGCCGCCATGTACGAAAGCCAGCGCGCGGGGCGACCAGTCGCCGTTACCGAGGAGGCGACGCTGGCGGACTGCCTGGGCGGCGGCATTGGCATCGAAAATCGCCACACGTTCGAGATGGTGCGTGCGCTGGTTGATGATTTCGTATTGCTTACTGAAGACGAAATTGCAGCGGGCATGCGCCACGCTTTGCTGGGAGAACGGCTGGTCGTCGAAGGCGGCGGTGCGGTAGGTATGGCCGCCGTGCTGGCGGATAAGGTACAAACACTCGGGCAAAAGGTTGCGATTGTGGTGAGCGGCAATAACGTCGACATGCAAAAGCTGTTGCGCATCTGCGCGGAGGAGAAATGAACATCACGGTGCTGACGGAGAAGGAGCTGCGCGAGTGCGTGTCACTGGACGTGGAGGCCATCGCGGCGATGGAGCCCGCGTTCACCGCGCTGGCAAGCGGCGACGCTGACATGCCGCCCATCATGCGAGTCGACGTGCCGGAGCACAACGGAGAGGTCGATATCAAAACGGCCTACATTCGCGGGCTCGACAGCTTTGCGCTGAAAGCGAGCGGCGGGTTTTTCGACAACCACAAGCTCGGTCTGCCCAGCCTGAGCGGGCTGATGGTGTTGCTGTCGGCGCAGACGGGTTATGTGCAAGCAATTTTGCTCGACAATGGTTATCTCACCGACGTGCGCACGGCCGCCGCCGGCGCGTTGGCCGCTCAGCATCTCGCGCCGGAGAGCTGTGTGAACGTCGGAGTCCTTGGCGCGGGCGCGCAAGCACGTCTGCAAATCCAGGCCTTGAAGCTGGTGCGAGATTTTCGGCGGGTGCGCGTTTGGGCCAGGAATCGGGAGCGCGCGGAAGCGTATCGAGATGAGATGAGCGCCGCACTTGGAGTCGACGTCGAGGTATGCGCCGAACAGCAGGAAGTCGTTCGTCGCAGCGACACCGTGGTGACCACTACACCTGCAACGAAATCCTTGATCGACGCCGACTGGCTGCATCCGGGATTACACATCACCGCCATGGGTTCGGACGCCGAGACCAAGAACGAGCTCGCGCCCGCGGTGATTGCGCGCGCCGACCTTTTCGTCTGCGACAGCCGTGCGCAAAGCGCCCGGCTCGGTGAGTTGCACCATGCGATTGCCGCGGGAGCGGTCGGTGAGGACGTGGCGGTGACCGAACTCGGCGAGATTACTAATGGAGGTAAACCGGGCCGGGAGAGCGCCGACCAGATTACCGTGTGCGATCTCACCGGAACCGGTGTGCAGGACACGGCGATTGCGCGGCTTGCCTATCGCAAGGCGATCGAGGCGGGGTTTGGTTTGCAAGTGGAGTCGTGATTTGCAGGTGGCGTTGGTGCTGGGCAGTTTGTGCTGGCTGAAGTGGCTGCGCCCGCAGGCTGCGGTCTCTGCCGCGGGTTAAGGCCGCGTCCGTGAACGACAGAGTTGGGCGGTTATCGCAGGCTCTTTGCGAAGCCATGTTGCACGGCTGTCGTACACACGGCTTCAACTGCGATTGCCGGTGTCGCTACTTTCGCATCGCGGCTGAAGCCGCTCCTACGCGCGTTGATCGACTTTTGCGATACCCCTGAAGCCGCTCCTGCAAAACTAACGTCCGGCATTGACCTTGAGCGCGTAGCTCAGTCGAGAAATTTCGGCGCCAGCGGTGTCTCGCTGACGATCGGCTGATCCGGCAGCACGATACAAGTGGACGCCCCATGCGCGATGAGCTTGCCGTCCTGGTCGCGAACCTCGGCGTCCGCGTAGCCCAGGGTTCTCCCCATCTTGATCTCGCGGCCCGTGGCAACGAGTTTTCCGCCTGTCGCGGCGGCCAGATAGTTCAGTTTCAAATCGACCGAAATCAACCCGGCATGTGGGTCGCGCACGCTGAGAAACATCGCCCAGAAAGTGACGGTGTCAATGAGCGCTGCGATCAGACCACCGTCGACCACGCCGGACTGCTGAATATGCTTGGATTCGATATCAACCTCGACCCGGGCGCTGCCGACGCTCATGTCGGTCATCTTGATGGAAATCAGCGAACCGTAATGAGATTTGTTGTTGACGATGTCGATGATCTGTCTGATGTATTCGGGATTGGGGATCATGCGCGTGGAGCCTGGTTTGCCTGGCTGCGTAGGTTAGCAGATAGGGAATACGCAAGATGGGCGCAGCGCGGGAGGGAGCCGTCGATGTCGTGTGACTGACGGCACCGTTGTTTTTCCGCACCGCCGGTGAGGTTGCTTAGCGATTACATTCCTGCAACTCCGGTGTCACCAGCGCGCGGAGTACATCGGCAAGTATTTCCAATCTCTGAATCAGCTCTGCGCGGCTTTAGGTTGCGCCGAGGCCAACGCGTATGGCTTGGGGTGGATTGTCCGCCCCGTCTCGAATATGCTGACCGACATGACGGCGACGCCGCGCGCGCGCTTGCGCGGTGAAAGATGCAGAGGGTTTTTGTAGGAGCGGGGT
>JBPCXK010000767.1:0-5789 GCA_051008635.1 Gammaproteobacteria bacterium | reverse complement strand
GGCTCGGCGTGCGGCTGGCGCTGAGTGCTCGCGTGGGGCAGTAAAAGTTACGAAGTAGGGAGTAGTTCTTCCCTAGCCCGCATATCTCACCGCGGGGCGAGATGATCGCGCAGGGATTTGAATTCACAAGGCATTTTCTGAAGGAGCGGAATACGGGCTGTATTTCCGAGTGAAGAAAATGCGTTGTGGATTCAAAGATCAAGCTAGCGCCGTCATCGTGGTGAGAAATGCGGGCTAGTCAGCTAATGCAGCTTGATCTCCGGATTGACAGTGCGCCGCAGCATGTTGGCGATAGAGAGTATAGTGGTGCGAAGCACGCCGTGTAATGCAATAAGGTGTGTCTTGTACAGCCATAAATACACCATCCTTGCGATCACGCCCTCGACCAGGACGGTGCCCATAATCTTGCCCATGAGGCTGCCGACCGTACTGTAGTTACCGAGCGTCACCATCGACCCATAGTCTCTGTACCGGAACGCGGTTGCCGATTTGCCTTGTATGCGTTTTCGCAGAGCGTCGTGCAGAAACGAGGCCTGCTGGTGTGCGGCCTGGGCGCGCGGTGGCACGAATTCTCCCACTTCGCCGCGCGGGCAAGCCGCGCAGTCACCCAGCGCGTAGATGTGCGCGTCACGCGTCGTTTGCAGCGTCGGCTGCACTACCAGCTGGTTCAGCTTGTTAGTCTCAAGCCCATCGAGGTCACTTAGAAAGTCCGGCGCCTTTATGCCCGCCGCCCATACTTTTATCGCCGCCGGCATGAAACTACCGTCTGCGGTGCACACGCCGTTGGCCGTGACCTCCGTAACGCGCTGATTGACATGCACGTCGATCCCGAGATTGACCAGCTCACGCGTTGTCGCCAGCGCCAGTCTCTCCGGCAACGCCGGCAGAATGTGCGGACCTGCTTCAATGATCTTGATGCGGATATCGCGCTCGGGTTTGATTTCGTCCAGCCCGTATTGGGAAAGCCTGCGGGTCACTTGCCTGAGTTGCGCCGCCAGCTCCACACCAGTCGCACCCGCGCCGACGATGACGACGCCCAGTTGGCCCGCGTCGATGGGTTTGTCCTGCGAGTGAGCGCGCAGCAAGGACTCCAGAAGGTGCTGTTGAAAACGGCTGGCCTGTTCCTGGGTATCCAGAAACAGGCAGTGCTCGCGCACGCCCTGGGTGCCAAAATCGTTGCTGAGGCTGCCGACCGCGATCACCAGCGTGTCGTAGCGGTAGCTGCGGGCAGGAATAATCTCCACGCCCAGCGGGTTGCGCGTCGCCGCCACGCGGACCAGGCGTCGCTTGCGTTCGAGCCCCTGCATGCAGCCGAGGCGAAACCGGAAGTGACACCGGTAGGCCTGTGCGAGATAGTCGAGCTCGTGCTCGCCGGGTATCAGCGTGCCTGCCGCCACCTCGTGTAGCAGCGGTTTCCAGATGTGCGTGCGCGCGACGTCGATCAACATGATGTCCGCATCGCCGCGTTTGCCGAGCTTGCCACCGAGCTTCGTGACCAGCTCCAGCCCCCCGGCGCCGCCCCCAACCACGACGATTTGATGTTTAGCCGCTGCCATCGTTTGTTCTTGGCTGTTGTGAAGCCCGGATCCAGCTCGCCGCCCCCCGACGCCGCGCTGACCGAACACGAATAATGCCACGAGAAAAAGTCGTGGACGAATTTTTGGCGGATTCCCTATAATCCGCTAACAGTGGCAAACCCCGAGGCGGCAGGCATGGAAAAATCCGATCGCAGGCAAGATCGCGTGTATAACGAAGACGAGATTCGCGCGCGGCTGGAGAAAGAACTGCCGCAATGGTATTACGAGGACGGCTGGATCCGGCGCAAGTACAAGACCAGCGGCTGGAAGGGCACGCTGATGGTCATCAACACCGTGGGCCATCTCGCCGAGGCTGCGTGGCACCATCCGGACATCACCGCATCGTATGCTTTCGTTATCGTCAAGCTCGTCAACCATGCCGCCAAGGGAGTGACGGACAAGGATTTCGCCTTAGCCGGCAAGATCGAGGAAGTCGTTCAGTGGCAGCCCGGCGAAGATCCAGACGGGCCGCTGGAAGGCACACCGGACGATCCGCGGTTCAAATACATCAAGTACGGCTGATTCATCGTCTGGCCCCCATCCGTCACTGATTGGCGCGATCATCACGCCAATCGGTGACGGATGGGGGCGCACAGGTGCGGTCTGCGCTGATGCGACTTCAGTCGGCGTAAACCGGAAACCGCCCGCACAGATCTTTCACTTTCTCGCGCACGTCGGCGATCGTCTTTTCGTTCTCGACATCGTCCATTACGTCACACATCCAGCGCGTGACATCGCAGATCTCGTCCTCTTTGAAGCCGCGTGTCGTAGCGGCTGGCGTCCCGACCCGTATGCCGCTCGTGACGAATGGCGACTGCGGATCGTTGGGCACTGCATTCTTGTTAACCGTGATGTGCGCCTTGCCCAGCGATGCATCGGCCGCCTTGCCGGTGATGCCCCTGGCGATGAGATCGACCAGCATCAGGTGATTGTCCGTGCCGCCGGAGACAATCTTGTAGCCCCGCTGTATGAACGTCTCCGCCATCGCGCGCGCATTGGCGACAACCTGTTCCTGATACTGCCTGAAGCCGGGTTCCAGCGCCTCCTTGAAAGCGACTGCCTTGGCCGCGATCACGTGCATCAGCGGCCCGCCCTGAATGCCCGGAAACACAGTTGAATTCAGCTTCTTCTCGATCTCGGGATTTGCGCGCGCCAGTATGATACCGCCGCGTGGACCGCGCAGGCTCTTGTGTGTCGTAGTCGTTACCACGTCGGCAAACCTCACCGGATTGGGGTACACGCCGGCCGCGATCAGACCCGCGACATGCGCCACGTCGACGAACAGATAGGCGTTCACGCCATCTGAGATGTCACGAAATCGCTGCCAGTCGATCACGCGCGAATACGCGGAGAACCCTGCGACAATCATTTTTGGCCGGTGCTCTTCGGCAAGCTGCTCGACTTGATCGTAATCGATCTCACCGGTCTCGCCGCTGAGCCCGTACTGCACGGCATTGTAGATTTTGCCGGAAAAATTCACGTGCGCGCCGTGCGTCAAGTGCCCGCCGTGGGCGAGACTCATGCCAAGAATCGTATCGCCCGGTTCGAGCAAGGCCATGTATGCCCCGGCATTGGCCTGTGAGCCCGAGTGCGGCTGCACGTTGGCGTAGGCGGCGTCGAACAACTGCTTGGCGCGGTCGATCGCCAGTTGCTCGGCGACATCGACGTTCTCGCAACCGCCGTAGTAGCGTTTGCCTGGATAGCCCTCGGCGTATTTGTTCGTCAGCACCGACCCTTGAGCCTCGAGCACGCGCGGGCTGGTGTAATTTTCGGAAGCGATCAGTTCGATGTGCTCTTCCTGGCGGCGGACTTCTTTTCGCATGGCATCGAAAAGCTCATCGTCGAACCCGGCAATTTGTTCTTTCTTGCTAAACATGGTGTCTTCCTCGAAAACCCGCCCGCGCTTTGTTGGGCGCTGGCTAGTTGACTAATAAAATCTGTAAATCGGCGACATTGGTGCCGGTCGGGCCGGTCATCAATAGATCACCGGACGCCGCCAGCGCGGCGTAGGAATCATTATCCGCGAGTCGCGCATCAGGATCGATCTGCGCCGCGCGCATGCGCGCGGGGCTCGCGGCATCGACCACGCCGCCGGCTGCGTCGGTGGGTCCGTCGCGGCCGTCCGTGCCGCCGCTCAGGAACACCCAGCGATCAGGCAATCCCAGGCGCTGCGCTTCCAGTGCGAAGCTGAGCGCCAGTTCCTGATTGCGCCCACCGCGGCCATTGCCCTTGATCGTAACTGTGGTCTCGCCACCGGCGATGATCGCCAGCGGTCGATCGGTATCATCCGCGAGCGCCTGTTCCAGCACCGCTGCCACACGAACGGCCTCGGTTCTCGCCTCGCCGCACAGCGCGCTGCTGAACAGGCGCACGGTGCGGCCCGCTTCGGCGGCCGCATCGCTCAGGGCGTTCAGACTCACACTGTTACTGGCTACCAGCGTGTGACCCGCTCGGGCGAAAACTTCGTCGCCCGGCTTGGGCGTTTCCGCGATCTCGCCGCTCTCCCCGCGCACAAGATGCTGGCGTATCGGCGCGGGAACCTGGGCCCACACGTTCCTGGACTCGAACACGGCAATAGCCTCGGCGAATGTCGTCGGGTCCGGCACGGTCGGGCCGCTCGCAATAGTGCTCAGATCATCGCCGATGACATCCGACAAAATCAAGGCATGCAGCGAGCCGGGATATACCAGCCGCGCGAGCCCGCCTCCTTTGAACTGCGACAGGTGCTTGCGTACGGTGTTGATCTGCATGATATCGGCGCCGCAATCGAGCAGGAGCTGCGTGGCGGCGACCTTGTCGTTGAGCGCAATGCCTTCGGGCGGGCAGGGTGTAAGCGCCGAGCCGCCGCCGCTGACCAACACCAGAAACAGCTCATTTTGCTGAGCTTGCGCGGCGTATTCCATGATCGCATGTGTACCCCGGTGTCCGGACTCATCGGGCAGGGGATGGCCTGCGCCCAGGACGCGCATGCCGGGTACCGCCGTAGCGTTGTCGTAGTGGGTAAGAGCGATGCCTTCGCCGGCGATAAGCGCGGGCGGCACAATGTCCAGCGCCGCGCGTGCCATGCTGCAGGCTGCCTTGCCGAATGCCGCCACATGCACCTTGCGCCAGTTTTCACTGCGTGCGCCTTGCTCCGGCGACGCCGGGTCGTTCAGGATTTCGAGCCGGCTGTCCCGCACGCGCAGCGCGCGCTTGACCGCGTGCGCGGGGTCTGCTGCGACCACGCCGAGTTTGAAGAGCTGCAAGGCCTGCTCGCGGCGAGCCTTGAGCGAGGCGTCTTCGGCTTGCCTCAGTGAGGCTGCAGTACTGTTCACGTCATTTTATGTCAGACGACCTTGTCGCGCGGCGTCCCGCCCGCAAAAAAAGCCGCGATGTTCTCAAGCACCCGCTCGCCCATCGCGACGCGCGTTTCCAGCGAGGCGCTGCCGAGGTGTGGGAGCAAGACCGCGTTTTCGAGATCGAGAAAGCGCTCGTCCAGATGGGGCTCGCCTTCGAACACATCCAGTCCGGCGCCAGCGATGGTATTGTTTCCGAGTGCGTCGATAACGGCGTCGCCGTCTACCACATCGCCGCGCGCGGTGTTGATCAGGTAGGCGTGCGGCTGCATCAGGCCGATATTGTCGGTGTTCAACAAGTGATAGGTATCTTCCGTTGCCGGACAATGCACGGACACGAAATCGGAGCGCTTGAGCAAGTCTGCCAGCGAACACTGTTCAGCGCCCAGTGGGTTGGTGACTTCAGCGGGTGGTGGATAGGGATCTGCGAACAGGATCTTCATGCCGAATCCGAAGTGCGCGCGCTGCGCCACGGCGCGTGCGATACGGCCCATGCCAACCAGGCCCAGCGTCTTGCCAGTGACGCGTGTGCCCATCATGTGGGTTGGGCGCCAGCCGGTCCAGACCCTGGCGCGGACATGGCGCTCGCCTTCACCGGCGCGGCGCGCAACCATCAACAGCAGGGTCATAGCCAGGTCGGCGGTACAATCTGTCAGGACTTCGGGTGTGTTCGTGACGGTCAGACCACGCGCTTTTGCGGCCTCGGTATCGATGTGATTGAAGCCCACGCCGAAGCTCGCGATGATCCTCGTGCGCAGGGGCGCGGCGCTCAGCACGTGCGCGTTCACGGCGTCGGTCACGGTCGGCAGCACAGCGTCGGAGGGGGGGGGAGGGGGGGGGGGGAGGGGGGCGGGGGTGGGATCGTCGGCGGAAGTGA
>JBPCXK010000766.1:0-9783 GCA_051008635.1 Gammaproteobacteria bacterium | reverse complement strand
CGGGGGTGCGGGTACACGTTCATGACGTCTTCCTGCCGTTCGGCTATCCGGGCGTCTGGGCCGGACGCGGATACAATGAACAGCTCATCGTCGCCGCACTACTCAGCGGTGGTGATCGGTTCAGGATCCTGAGCCCCAACGCCTGGCTCCGCCGCCGCCACGCGGACGCCCTGCACAGCTTGAATGCCCCTCTCACACCAGGCGCTCACGAAGCCAGCCTGTGGCTGGAAGTCCGCCGGCCGGATTCGTCCGCCGGACGGCGCCCCGATACCGGCTGAGAGCGACTCGGTTCCTCGAGGATGCCGGCGTCGCTGAGGATATTGTGGAGTGCTTTGGCCCTCGACTCCGCCCGTTTTGAACTCATCGCACCCGACACAGGCGATGGGCTGACGACCAAGTGATTCTCTGAACAGGAGAGGGTAAAGAAAGGGGTCAGGCCTTACATCTTACACGTATACCCCTCGTGGCCGTACTGGCTCATGCGGACATCTCGGGCACGGAGTACAGAGCCCGCACGCCGCCGGTGAACTTCGGTGTGGCCACGCAAGGCACAATACAAGGTTAGACGTTACATGCTACATGGACAGACACCTGATTCTGTCCGCATCATTCATTGCGACGTCTGTGCACTCATCGCCGTGGGCGGTTACATGGTAAGGAGCGCTTGGAATCTCGATACGAAGGGACCTAGCCACGCAATCCCCTTAAGTTAGATGGGTGATGGCGTCAGTGAAAACGAAGTCATTTGCAATAGGTAAGGTCTGACCCTATCTCCTACAGACTTAGTCTGCGGCCCGTGTTACAGAATGCTCACCGCATGCCCTCTATTTGAAGATTTGTCGGAGCATCGGGTCGACTCGTCGATCGAAGAGGATGAGGATAGCGGTAAGGTTCCCAGTGCTTTGTCCAAGTACCTGCGGCTGTACACACATAAAGAGTGGGAGTGTTCTCTTGCTCGTGCTCATCCGTACTCACGTAGACGCTTCTCCGCGGACCCACAGAACAACTCAGCGGTCGGTCTTCGCGCAATCCTACGGTCATATCAGCACTGTTGAAAACCTCTCGTCCCGCTTTTATATGGTCTTTTGTATAGTCAGGAGTTTCCTCAGGGGTTTTCTCAACCTCGACAATGACCATATCGACGTTGACACCCCCGTCTGAGTTGCCCCAGTTGAAAACTCCGGAAAAAGTGGCGGCGCTCATATCCGACACCTGCGGTTGTCCCCATCCGGGCTGACCCAAACACCGATATCCATTCGCACCGGCATTCTCGTCAAACGACCTTGAACCATCACACTGCAGGCTATATGGGACACTGCAATTTTCCCGCCAAGATCGCTCATGATCGATTCCAATTGTAAATTTTTGCAGCGGAGTCGTGGCGGTATTGCTCCACACCACCCCAGACGTCGACCGCATCTCAATCGAGTTGCCGCCATAGTAATTCTCGTCGTCGGTAAACTTGTTTCTATATATCTCTGTCCAAATGGAATTTCTTCCTCCATTGGTGCAACCGGAATGCGTTGAAATCCACGGATTGTGAATTATGTTGTAGCGGAGAACGTATTTCGCGCCCCAGCGGCTGTCGACGACCTGAGAGGCTCTGTCATTTCCCTCAAAGAAATTGTCCTCGATGTACACTGCTTGTGCCGTCCCTCTCTGCGGCGGTTGACTCCAAATCCAGTCCCCGGGAGTGACGTTGTCCAGATCGCCTCGTGGCCACTCCACGAATATGGATGTGTCGTTGTCTCGATTGATGAACCGGTTGTTGTCAATAACTCCATAGTTGAAGCTCTCACCGCTGGCACCCGTTCCGCCGACTTCGATGGTACTCGCTTCCCCTCCAGCGCGGGCATTGTCGAAGATGTTGTGGTCAACTCTCCAATTCTGCGCGGTCCCGGTAATGACAATAGCGGGCGCTGTTGTTGTGGGGGTAAACTGCATTCCTGTTACTCTGACGGGTTGTCTGGCAGACGACGTGTGCACGTACAGTGTTTGCCCATTCAACATGATCATCGTGCTCGTGTTCCCGGCCCCCTGAAGGGTGATGCCTTTGGTGTCTGGTACTATGACATCTTCGTCCCATGATTCAGGTGAACACGCAGGAACAGATACGACATCGCCATCAGATGCTTTGTTTATGGCTTGCTGGATTTCACCGCTCGTACAGTCTGCCGCGTGATGAGTGGCAGCCCCTGCCCCGTGGACAAGACTAACGGTGACCAGAGGCAATACGACCAACAGATACGTGACGGACTTGATCATGTTGAGCTTATCGATTGTTTGTGCGATTTTCACGAGCTCGTCGGCGATCCACTGTGTCATCGCCGGTCTGTCGTATGTCCCCATCAGGCGACTGACCGCGCGCCCAATTGGCGCAACGCTCGTTCGAAACTGAGCGCAGAGATCCGCTAACAACATCGGCCCGTATGCCGGCGAAAGAAATTGGCTTCCTCTGTGTGCCGCAATCGGGCAAACAGCGTCTAATCGTTGTCCTCTCACCACGGCGGGTTCCCTTAGACTTTGAATCATGCCGCGGAAACGGAGATCGCTCCGCTTCTCGAGCAGAACGTCCACAGCGAAATTCTGTACGCCGAGAAATGCATCGACGTTATCACTGATAAACTAGTGGTGAAAGGAAATCGGAGCAACAACATAAGCCAAGTCGCCGAGCGCCGACAAAAAAGTAATCTCTCGTATTAGTTCTCTTGCTAGTTAGTCTGTAGGGTCCAAATATTGGATTGTGCCGAACGGTTTCCCGCGGCGTCCCGCGAGTAGGCTCCTCCTCCATGGGTAGTCTTCAGCGTTTCATTTCCTGGCGGTCGCTCTGGCGGGTTGGGTCAATCAACACCAGCAAGCAATCATCAAGGGCTGAGTAATCAACTGTTGGAGCCGTCTAACGTTGTCGCTTTACCGACAGAACCGGTTCAGTGCCGTGAACGGTTGGGCGGGATGCTGAAGTTCTATTACCGCGAGGCGGCCGGATCATCGCGTTGCGATTCTTGGACCATACAGGCACACCGCGGGCGGTCGAAGTCGACGTTCGCGATCACCCGGCAGGAGTGACGAATGAGGCCGAACGTGACAATGGGGGTTTGGTCGTGGTTGCTGCCGGCCCTCACGCTGGGACAGCCCCTGCCCGAAGGCCACACGGGCATCGCCGCCCACTACGTTGGTGACGCCGACATCGGTTCCGACCCATCCGTGTTGTTCGCGGACGGCTTTGAGAGCGCTGCTGTCGGTCGGCTCGCCGGCTGGGACGTGTGGGACAACGTTTGGGGTGACGTACGGGTGGTCGCTGATGCCAACAAGGTGCACAGGGGCCGTCGAGCGGTCGAGATGGCGCACCCGGGAGCGTCGAGCAGCTTAGGGGCGTCGCGTGATTTTGGCACCGACGGACATGACGTTCTGCATCTGCGTTACTATATCAAGTACCACGCCAACTTCCCCGGCGCTCATCACAGTGGCGGTACGATCCTCGCTGGGGATGCTGATGCTACAACGGGCAGCGTTACGGGAATCGCACCCGACGGGACCAATCACTACCTCGCGAGCATCGACGCGGTGTCGCCCTATTTTTCCTGGACCCCGCCTGGCAACCGGCCGCCGGGCATCACCTACGTGTACTGCTATCACATGGAACAGGCCTCGGTCGGGGACCCGCGCGGCCAACAATGGGGCGACATCTTCTACTCGACTGGCGACGTCAACGGCGGTAGAGACCTCTTCGGAGAGACGTTTGTACCCCGGCCCAACTACCTTGCCGACCGGGACCGTTGGTACGCGTTCGAGCTCATGGTTCAGGCAAACACTCCGGGGGCGCGAGACGGACGCATCGCGGTATGGATCGACGGCGCGCTTGTGGCGGAGTTCCCGAATCTTCGCCTGCGCTCGGTCGCCACACTCAAGAACAAGCTGGCGGTCATCGGCACCTGGGCGAGCCAGGCGCACGCTGACAAGAGCATGTGGTTTGACGATGTGGTCGTGGCGACACGGTACATAGGACCGATGGCGCCACGCGCACCAACCCGTCTCCAGGTACGCTAGGCGACAGGCCAAGGCTCAGCATCGGGAAATCGGGTCGGAAGGAGGGTTGCCCCTCCCGTCCGCCCACACCACCGTAGTTAGATGCGTGATGGCGTCAGTGAAAGCGAGATTTACTGCAAAAGCTAAGGTCTGACCCTTTTCCTCGTGTGCGTGTGGACCCTTTTCCCCGTGTGTACATTTCCCCTTTTGACCCTTTTCCCCGTGCGCTTTTCCCCGTGCGGCTGCCGGTGTGTCGCGATCCCGGCCTACGCCAAGAGCGTGGTCTGTAAAGCGACAATGGCCGGTCCCCCCAACGCGCTGAACCGGTCAGGCGTGCCCGGCAACGAGCAATGCCGCTTACGGAAGAAAGGGGTCACGTCGATCACGTAGTCCACGTCGGCGTCGATCTCTACGAATAATGCCGGGTTTTCGCATGCATTGTCAGATCGGTTGATGTGCTACAGAATCATGCCCTCGATGGCGCCTGCCGCGTTTGTCTGACAAACAACGCCGAAGCGCACGCCCAGAGTCTTGAGCCAGCGGCGGTACGCAATGGAGGTCCGGTCGCAGCGCATGCTGAGCTCGGCTTCCGGCTCCAGCGGCAGCGCAGCCGGCGCCTGCGATTCGAGAATGGGTCGATCCTGGGAGAAGATCTCGTCCTGCCAGGCCACCAGTGTGTCGGCCGGTTGCTCGTGCGCGTAGTTCATAGCCATCCACATCCACGCGGTGCTGTGCTCCGGTGAGTGCGGCGTGACCGCCAGAAGAATGGAAAACCGCGGGCCGTCCGACTCCTTCAACAAGTAAGCGGTCAGAGGGCGGCATGCGCGGTAGGTGTAGGCGACGACGTCACCCTTGCCCGTGCCATAGGGATCGGGCTGATAAACGCGCACGTTGGTCGCTTCCACGCCCTCAGGCCCTACCGCCACGTCGTAGTCGTCGATCTCCGCGTGATCGCGAACGCCGAGAATGTTCTCGTGGACGAAAGAGAAGTGCGCGACGTCGAGGAAGTTCTCGATGATGCGCGGCCCGCTGGTCTTGACCGGATAGGGGCCGCAACGGATCTTGCGAAAGGTGTCCGACGCCCACTCGGGGAAAGGCGAGATGTCGGCGGCGGGTTCACCGAGACAAACCCAGAGCAGGCCGTATCGTTCCTGCACGGCAAAGCTCTGCACTTGCGCGCGAGCCGGTGGCTCGTGCCCGGGCATTGCGGGGATGTGCACGCAACGCCCATTGCGATCGTAAATCCAGCCGTGGTACGGACACTGGACGCAGTCCCCGTCGATGACATTGCCGAGCGAAAGCCGGGTACCCCGGTGCACGCATCGATCGCGCCATGCGCGGAGCTCATCGCCCGCGCGCCACACGACGATGTCGTGTTCGAGCAGCTTTACGCCGACCAGAGCGCCTTCGGCCACCGAGTCCGCCGCAGCGACGGGGTGCCAGTCGTTGAACAGCACTGGATCTTCGGACATGGCCGCCTTTCCTACTCTCGTGTCGTGTGTTTCAGCTTCAGCGCCCGCCTTGTACCAGGATCTCGTTGTATCGCTCGATGATGTAGTCGCCAGCACCGATCGGCGGGAATTTTGCGGGCACGTCTGCACTGCAGCAGCCAGGCAGACATTCCACCACGGTCGAATAGCTCGGTGCGGCAAAGAACACGCACGAGAACCGCTCGCCTTCACTCCGGTTGATAACGCGATGCACCGTGGATACATAGCGAGCGTTGGTCCAGCGTTCGAGCATGTCGCCGACGTTGACCAGGAACGTGTTCTCGATCGGCGGCGCATCAATCCATTCCCCCGCGCCGTTCAGCACTTGCAACCCGCCGGTCGGATCCTGATACAGCAGCGTGAAGCAATCGAAATCGGAGTGCGCGCCCGTGCCAATCCGATCTTCACTCTCCACCACGGGCTGTGGCGGATAACGCAGCAGCCGCAGAATGTCCAGCGGCTTGTCCAGCATACCGAGGAAGTGGCCCTCGGGCAGACCTAGCCCCAACGCGAATGCCCGGTACATGCGCCGGCTCAAACCGGTGATGGTTTTGAAAAACTGATTGAGCGCCTCTTGGAAATGCGGTGCGCCAGCCGGCCATTGATTCGGGCCGTACAGCGGATTTCCCGCCAGATAGTCCGGGTCGTCAGGGCCAATCTCGATGGCCATGTCGAACGTCTCCTTGACGTCTCCTTGCGACTTGGAGTTGTTCTTCTCACCGAACATGGGAATGTAGCCGCGATTGACCGAAGACCTGGATATGTCAATGGCCAGCTTGGTATCGAGATTCTGAGCGAAGAACCATCGGCTGGCCGCGAACAAGGCCTCGGTCACCGCCGCCGGCACACCATGATTGCTGACGTAGAAGAAGCCGACATCGGTACAAGCTACATCGATCTCGCGAGACAACTCGGCCTGGGCCTCGGCGTCGTCGCCCGCCATCGCCGAGAAATCGATCACCGGGATTTCGGTGAACGGCACGCGCTTCGACGTAAGCCCAGGCGTCGCCGCCGACACCCGCCGCAGCTCGACACCGGTATCAATGACTTCAGACATGGTTCAACTCCGCACAATCCTCGGGATCGACGCGTAACGCCGAGATTAGATGTATCCGCTCGCGCTGGCAGATCGCGACGCCGTGGCCACCGAATGTACTCCACAACGCCCGGTTGCCGGCCATCGGCGGTCAGTGCCGATCCTGGCGTGCGTAGGCAATGCCAAGGCTGCCGGGTTCGTTGGAGCTGCCATGCGTGCGGGCACTGACCAGGACCAGAACGCCCAGCGTTGCAAGGTACGGCAACATCATCATTAAATAGATGGGTACATCCGCGCCGAGCGCCTGCACACGGGGTATCAGCGCTTCGATGGCCCCGAACAGCAGCGCACCGCCGAGCGCCGCGCCGGGGCGCCAGCGCGCGAAGATCACGAGCCCGATGGCAATCCAGCCGCGGCCGGCGACCATGCCTTCGACCCAGATCTGGCTCGACGCGAGCGACAGATAGCCGCCCGCGGCGCCGCAAAAAGCGCCGCCGATTGTGACGGCGAGCAGGCGCACCAGGACGACGCTGACGCCGGCCGCATCGGCCGTTGCCGGATCTTCGCCGACCGCCCGCAGACGCAGGCCTGGCACCGTTTTGAACAGGCAGTACCAGACCAACGGTGTGGACAAGGCGGCAAGGTACGTCGGCAGACTCTGACTGAACGCCACCGGGCCAATCCAAGCCAACTCGCTCAGAAAGCCCAGGTTCACGGCTTCGAAGCCGGGCAAGGTCCGGCTCACGTAGTCACGGCCGAGCAACCCGGTGATGCCGGCGCCGAACGCGACGGTGATGAGGCCCGTGATGACCTGATTGGCACGCAGGCCCACCGTCACCAGGCCGAACACCACACCCACGAGCGCACCGCCACCCACCGCACCCAACATGCCCAGCCATGGCCAACCGCTCACAAGGCTCACTACGGCTGCGGACAACGCGCCACAGGCCATCATCCCTTCCGCGCCCAGGTTCAATACGCCGGCGCGCTCGTTGATGATGAGACCGAGGCAGGCAAGCAGCAGAGGCGCCGCGTACTCCGGCGTCGCCGCTACCCAGTTGACTATGAATTCGATCATGCGTAACAGCTCAATGAGCCCGGGCGATTTCGCCTCTGGACTCTGAACTCGCGCTCTGGCCTCGAGTGACGTAGGCCGGAATCGCGAAGCGACGCTGGCGTTCTTGGCGTTTGTTCGAGGCGACCACGCGTACTGCGCCACGACCGTGCGCTGTGGGAATCGCGAAGTCGGGCCTCACCGGCCTGCACCGGTTTTGAGGGTAACTAGTCAACGGGGTTGTCATCGGGCTCCAGGGGGATCCCCAAGGGAACGGGTTCATTTCATCGGGATCGCGAAGCGACGACGGCGTCTTCGGGATTGGGCGCAACGCCGGCGTCGCGATTCCCGCCTACGGGGCGGCTTGAATGTCGTCGTGGGGACTTGGTCATTTCGCATTTAGAAGGGCGGTGCCGGGTTCGCGGTGAAATCCGATGTGGTAGCGCGCGAAAAAATCCATGCCGACGACGCTGAGCAATATCAACGCTTCGACCACCAGGATGATCGCAAGCGGCAGCTGATAAAAGGTCTTCAACGTGTCACCGGCAGTAAACAGACCTGCCACCACGAACGCCGTCGGTACGACCGCCACCGGATTGAGCCGGGCCAGGAACGCGATCAGAATCGCGCTGAAGGTATAACCATGAGCGATGTGCTGGGTCAGGCGATATTCCTGACCGGCGACGATCACGAAGCCGGCGAGACCGCACAATCCACCGGCCACGAGCGTCGTGCCGATCACGGTAGCGGTCACCGGTAAGCCGGCCGCCCGCGCGCCGCGCGGGTTGAGCCCGACGGCGGTGACATAAAGACCGAAGCGGCTCACCAACAGCAAGTAGCTGGCGAGCGCGGTGGCGGTCAGGGCCAACCACAGGCCGCTGTGAACGTGGCCAAAGCCGATACGCGCGAGCTGCTCGCTGCCGGCGTCGAAAGTCGCCGACACGGGAAAGCTGGTCCCCGGATCGCGCCACGCGCCGTACAGCAGGTGCTGCGCCAGCAAGAATGCGACGTAGCTCAGCATCAACGTCGAGATCACTTCGTTCACGCCGAGCCGCAATCGGAGCACCACGGGCAATCCGATCCATGCGCTGCCCGCGACGAATGCGGCCGCACCCATCAGCCACAACCGCAGCGCAGGATCGCCGATGTCACCGATGGCTACGCCCGTTGCGGCAATTGCGCCCAGCCACACCTGACCGTCGATACCGATGTTCCAGAACCTGAGCTTGAGCGCGGCGGCCGAGGCGACCCCGACCAGCAACAGTAACGTCGCCTTGCTCAGAGTCTGCGCGAGACCGTGCGGTGTCGCGAAGCTGTACAGAATAAACTCGCTGACGATACCGTCGAGCGCAACGCCATTGGCCATCAGCACCATGACTGCCAAAGTCAGCCCGACGGCGATTCCGCCGATCAAGACGAGGGTGCTCAACCACGCAGGCGTGTGCTGGCGTGGTATCAGAACAAACGAGCTACGCATGTCCGGCCATCATCTCGCCGATGTGCGCCCGCTCGACCTGCTTGCGTTCGAACGGCCCCTCCAGGCGCCCGCGGCTCATGACGGCAACCTGCGTCGAAAGCTGCAGCACCTCGTCGAGATCTTCGCTGATCAGCAAACAGGCGGCGCCCTCCTGAACCTGGCGTACGAGCGCACCGTGCACAGCCTGGCAGGCGCGCACGTCGAGACCGCGCGTAGGTGAATGCGCTACGAGCACGCCCACCGCTTCGTTGAGCTCGCGCGCCAGTAGCAGCTTCTGTGCGTTGCCGCCCGACAGCAGCCGTGTACGGGTGCCGGGCTTACCACCGACGATCTGACGGGCATCGAATATCGCGCCGGCATGACTTCGCATGGCGCCGCGATCGAGGTAAGCCAATGTGCCAAAGCTGCCTCCAGGCACGCCTGGCAGTGCCAGGTTTTCGTAGGCGCGTAGCTCCGCCAGGAGTGCATACTCGAAGCGATCTGCGGGTATCAGGCGCAAGCCGCAACCGCGGCGTGCGCGCACCGGCGCATCGTCGAGCGTAACGCCATCCACCGAGATCGAGCCGGCCGTGGGCCGCATGAGCCCGAATATCGCCTCGGCGAGCTCGGTCTGACCGTTGCCGCCGACGCCGGCGATGCCCAATATTTCGCCCGCCCGGACCGTCAGATTAACGTCGTTTAACGCCGCGTGCCTGGATGA
>JBPCXK010000765.1:0-3687 GCA_051008635.1 Gammaproteobacteria bacterium | reverse complement strand
GTTAAGGTTTCCCCGTTACAGTGCAGTCCACTGCATTGGTTCCGTTTCCCAATACAGGCTCCTTAGTCAAAGGCCGATGCTCTATCCGGTTGAGCTACGGGCGCCGCTTTGCTTTCCGCCGGTAACGACGGGTCTTACTGGTCGGGGTAGAGGGATTCGAACCCCCGACCCCCTGCTCCCAAAGCAGGTGCGCTACCAGACTGCGCCATACCCCGAACCTCACTCGCCGGGCGCGTATTTTACTACAGACTGCACGCACACCGGCGCTGGATAATACGCGCCTGCCGCGCGGGGCGTCAATGTTACTCACGACGCCACAGGGTGGTACCGTCTGGCTTGTCTTCGAGAACGATCCCGTGATCCTGCAACTCATCGCGCAAGCGGTCCGCCTCGCCCCAATCCGTTCTTTCGCGTGCGGTCTTGCGGGCAAGAATCATCCGCTCGATTTCTCCTTCGCTGAGCCCGTCGCTTCCACCGGCCTTCAAATACGTCTCAGGATCGTCTTGCAGCAGGCCCAATACGCCGCCGAGATGACGCAATTGCGCCGCCATACCGGCGGCAGCACCCGGATTCTCATCGCGCGCGCGGTTGATATCGCGCGCCAGGTCGAACAGCGCCGCCAGGGCCTCCGGCGTGTTGAAATCATCATCCATGGCCTCGCGAAAGCGGTTCTCATAGTTGTTATCGAGTGCCGGCTCGGCCTCAGGCAAACCTCGCAAAGCGGTGTAGAGGCGCGTCAGCGCGTTGCGGGCATTGTCCAGTTGCGCATCGGAGTAATTCAGCGGGCTGCGGTAGTGGCTGCTGACGATGAAAAACCGTACTTCTTCCGGTCTGTAGTGTTTGAGTATCTCGCGCACGGTGAAAAAGTTGCCCAACGACTTGGACATCTTTTCCTCGTCCACGCGCACGTGGCCGTTATGCATCCAGTAGTTGACGAAGGGCTTACAGGTCGCGGCCTCCGACTGGGCAATCTCGTTTTCGTGATGCGGAAATTGCAGGTCGCGGCCGCCGCCGTGGATGTCGAAGTTCGCGCCGAGCTTGTCGACGGACATGGCCGAGCACTCGATGTGCCAGCTCGGCCTGCCCTTGCCCCAGGGCGAGTCCCACGACGGCTCGCCCGGCTTGGCGGCCTTCCACAAGGCGAAATCGGCGGGATCGTCCTTGGCCTCGTTAATGTCGACACGCTCGCCTGCGCGCAGGTCTTCGGATTTCTTGCCGGACAGCTTTCCGTAGCCCGCAAACTTAGAGACGTCGTAATACACATCGCCGTTAGCAGCGGCATAGGCGTAACCTTTGTTGATGAGCTCGCGGGTCATGGCGATCATCTGCTCGATGTAGTCGGTGGCCCGCGGTTCGAAATCGGGGCGCAGCACGCCCAGCGCGTCGAAGTCCTCGTACATGGCGTCGATGAAACGCGCCGTCAACACACGGAAGTCTTCGCCGTTCTCCTGCGCCCGGTTGAGAATTTTGTCGTCGAGATCGGTAATGTTGCGCGCATAACTCACGTCGAAACCGCGCCAGCGCAGATACCGTAGCACCATGTCGAAAACCACCACCGCCATCGCGTGCCCGAGATGGCAATAGTCATACACCGTCATCCCGCACACGTACATCTTGACCTTGCCCGGTTCGTTGGGTTGGAAGTCTTCTTTTTTGTTTGTCAGGCTGTTGTAGATGTGGAGCATCGTGGTGGCTGACGGTGGAGAAAAGGACGCACATGATAATGATAAACGTCGAGAGCACAAGCACGGACGCCCGGGTCGCCCGCCCCCGTGGCAATTTTCCTGGGGGCAGGTTCTCCAGGTCGCAGGGGACTGGGGCCACAACCTTCGCAGAGCGGGAAGCCATGACCGCGCCCGCAAATACCCGGTGGTGCCGTGCGTTAGACGGGCGGCGATTTCCCTCGGCGGGTCGTATATGTGGTGGGGTCGGCGGTCGGCAATTAGCTTGCCGACCGCCGGTGGGTCTATGCTATGGATTCGCGCGCTGTCGGGTCCCCCCCGAGTGCTGCGTCAATTTGCAGCACTCGTTCTCTTACGAGCGAAAAAGCGCGACCAAAACTATAACCACTATCGTGGCTACCCCGATATAGAAAACCCACGGTACAGGCCTAGGCTGCCTAGGCATCATCTCATCTCCTTCCATGGATTTGAGCCCCACCCCAGGGACTCGGTTTATACGGTACCGAGTAACGCTTACGCGGTCGAGGCTAACATAAAAGCCAGGTCACGACTAACACCAACTATCGGGATGATCCCGGGGCCGGGCCGTGCAATCCCGCACCCAAGCCTTTATCATGCGGCGGGTTTACCTTCTCAGGATAGCGTAATCAATGACGAAACAGACAGCTAAATCGGTGGCCTTGCTGAGCACCTTTTTATGTCTCCTAACCGGGGTGTTCAACATGGCCAATGCAGAAACGACAACCGTCGTGATGGAAACGAGCAAGGGTGCGATCACGTTGGAACTCGACGCCGCCAAGGCGCCGATGACGGTGAAGAATTTCGTGACTTATGTCGACGACGGCATATATGACGGCACGATCTTCCACCGCGTGATCCCCGGCTTCATGGTGCAGGGCGGCGGCATGGAGCCCGATATGAAAGAGCGCCCCACCCGCCCGCCGGTCAGGAACGAAGCCAACAACGGTCTTACCAACGACACGGGCACCGTCGCCATGGCGCGCACTTCCGACCCGCACTCGGCGTCTTCGCAATTCTTTATCAACGTAAACGACAATACGTTTTTGAATTTCAAGTCGGAAACCCCGCAGGGTTGGGGTTACGCCGTGTTCGGCAAAATCACCGAAGGCATGGACGTGGTCAACGCGATCGTCGGCGTCCCCACGGGTAACCACGGCGGGCATCAAGATGTCC
This sequence comes from Gammaproteobacteria bacterium, assembly GCA_051008635.1. Classification (GTDB taxonomy): domain Bacteria; phylum Pseudomonadota; class Gammaproteobacteria; order JBPCXK01; family JBPCXK01; genus JBPCXK01. The sequence goes on along the minus strand of JBPCXK010000765.1, from coordinate 811 downwards.
CCAAGGAACCTATCGTGATCGAGAAGGTTTCGATAAAGGAGTGACGCAAACGCTGTTCATTTCCGATCTGCATCTGGACAAGGAACGTCCACAGATTGTTGAACTATTTGCCGACTTCCTCCAGCGCGATGCGCGCAACGCCGACGCGCTGTACATTCTCGGCGACCTGTTCGAGTACTGGATCGGTGACGACGACCCGGCACCCGGTCTGCAAGGCGCGGTTGAGGGCATCGCCGCGCTTGCCGCCGCAGGGGTTCCCGTCCATTTTATTCACGGCAACCGCGACTTTTTGGTCGGCCCGCGTTTCGCTCAACAGGCAGGCTGCAGGCTACTGCCGGAAACCGAAGTCATCGATCTGTACGGCGAACGCACGTTGATCATGCACGGCGACACATTGTGCACCGACGACGTCGCCTATCAGCAGTTTCGCGCCATGGTGCGAAACCCGCAGTGGCAAACCGGCTTTCTTGCGAAGACGCTCGTCGAGCGCGAGGCCATGGCGCGCGGCATGCGCGAGCGATCGAAAAAGGAAACCAGCGGTAAAGCCGAAGACATCATGGACGTGAACCAGCGAGTCGTTGAGAACGTCATGCGCGAACACCGCGTGCACCGTCTCATACACGGTCACACGCACCGGCCAGCGACGCACGAGTTCGCTCTGGACGGCAGGGATGCGACGCGTACTGTGCTCGGTGACTGGTACCAGCAAGGCAGCGTGCTGCGATGTACGCCGCAGGGTTACGAGTCGCTAAACCTCAAGACGTGAGGGCGTCGGGCTAGCGCACTATCAACACCGGCGCGCCTAGCGGCA
>JBPCXK010000764.1:0-3510 GCA_051008635.1 Gammaproteobacteria bacterium | reverse complement strand
TAGCCGGCTATTTAACTGCCGAAGCAACGCCGCCACGCGGGATGGATAGGCCTAAGAAATGTGAAGTTATTTCTGGCAGAGCCCTTACCCGGGAAGCGTGAGCAGCAACCGCACATTGCAGCCGCAGAACAGCTGCGATCTCCAGTTTCATATTGTACTGTCTTTCCAATGTTCATACCATGCGCGTCAGTGCCACAGGAGTTTTGGAGAAGATGGTAGCCGAGATCAACATCAACGCCGACATGGGCGAAGGGTTTGGCGCCTACGACATTGGCGACGACGCATCGTTGCTGAAGATAATTCGCTCGGCCAACGTGGCCTGCGGATTCCACGCCGGCGACCCGAATGTGATGCACAGGCTCGTGATGCAAGCCAGGGAAGAGGGTGTGAGCATCGGCGCTCATCCGGGATTCAATGACCTTTGGGGTTTTGGTCGGCGCCGTATCGACGTGAAACCGCATGAGCTGGAATACAGTGTCGCGTATCAAATTGGCGCGTTGCAGGCGATGGCGGCATACGCCGGGCTCAAGGTTACCCACGTCAAGCCCCACGGCGCGCTCAACAACATGGCGGCGGAGGACCGCGAGCTGGCTGCGGCGATCGGGCGGGCCATCAGGATCGTGGATCCCGATCTTATCTACGTTGCACTGGCAGGGTCGGAAATGCACAAGGCCGCCGAAGAGCTCGGGCTCACTGTGGCGTGCGAGGCTTTCGCTGACCGACAATATGAAGACGATGGCAATCTCACGTCGCGCAAGATCGAAGGCAGCGTTATCCGGGACGCCGATGAGGCGCGGGACAGGGTAGTCGAGATGGTCGAGGAGCAAGCAGTAACTTCGCGCAATGGAAAGAGAATTCCCTTACGGATCGACACCATCTGTGTGCACGGCGACGAGCCGACGGCGGTCGCGGTGGCGCAGGAGGTTCGCCAGGGCCTGGAAGCCGCCGGCATTGCCGTGGTGCCGTTGCCCGAAATGAGGCTATGAGAGCCCGTTTAAATGAGTGATCGTCCGGCGATCGCGCTTGTCGGCGGCACCGGCAAGCTCGGCTTAGCGCTGGCGAGACGCTGGGCGAAAGCCGGCTATCGCATAATCATCGGGTCCCGTGATGCGCAGCGTGCGGCGGACGCGGCCAGTGCGCTTGCGCAAGAACTCCACGCGCAGATAAGTGGCGACGCCAATCGCGCCGCTGCGCGCTCGGGAGACATCGTGGTTGTCACCGTGCCTTATGCAAACCACGAAACGATCCTCCAGGACATCGCGCCGGCGGTCGCGGGCAAGATCGTTGTCGATGCAACGGTGCCCCTGGTTCCACCCAAGGTTGCGCGCGTTCAGCTTCCCGTTGCGGGCTCGGCGGCAACCACCAGCCAGGCGATCCTCGGCGATGAGGTGCGCGTCGTCTCCGCATTCCACAACGTTGCAGCACACAAACTCGCGACAGACGAAGACGTTGCCTGCGATGTGCTCGTGTTTGGCAATTCCAAAGACGCGCGTGCCATAGTGGTCGGTCTGGTAGAGGCGTTGGGGCTGCGCGGTCTTCATGGCGGCTCGCTGGCCAACTCGGCAGCGGCCGAGGCGATGACCTCGGTGTTGATTTTCATCAATCGCATGTACGGCGTCGATGGCGCGGGTGTGCAGATCACCGGTGAGTTGATTCCACCGAACGATCGGTAGCGCATGTCGGCTCCCGTGACCTTCACACCGCTCCTCGGAATTCCGGAGATACGTCCGGGGGACGATCTGGCGGAGCTGATCGCGGCCGCGCTCGACCCGATGGTTTCTTGTCCGCGGTCACATGACGTGCTGATCGTCGCGCAGAAAGTCGTGTCCAAAGCACAGAACCGATTTGTCGATCTCGCGGATGTCGAACCATCGCCGCAGGCGCGCGAGCTGGCGCGAGCCGCTGACAAGGATCCGCGCCTGGTCGAGGTGATCCTGTCGGAATCAGATGAAGTGATTCGCTACAAGCCCGGTGTCATCGTGGTCGCGCACCGGCTTGGTTTTGTGATGGCCAATGCCGGAATCGATCGCTCCAATCTTGGGCCGGGCGCGAACGGTGAACGTGTTTTATTGTTGCCCGAGGACCCTGATGGATTCGCCGCCGAACTGCGGGCCAGGCTCGCGGCGCGCTATGATGTGCCGTTGGCGGTAATAGTCAGCGACAGCTTCGGCCGCGCCTGGCGCAACGGTGTCGTCAACGTCGCGCTGGGGGCTGCGGGATTACCGGCGTTGATCGACGCGCGTGGCAGCCAGGACCGGGATGGACGAGCCTTGCAGGTGACCGAGATCGCGTTTGCCGATGCGATAGCCGCGGGCGCAGCGCTGGTGATGGGGGAGGGCGATGAAAGCTCTCCGGTTGTGCATGCACACGGGCTCGGCTGGAGCGCGCCCGACATGGCCGCGGCCGGCCTGATCCGCCCAAAGCAACAGGACATGTTCAGATGATTGCGGGCACGGTGGTGGCATTATGCGGCGGCATTGGCGGCGCCAAACTCGCGCTTGGCCTGTACCGTGTATTGCCGCCCGACACGCTTACCGTCGTCGTCAACACCGGCGATGATTTCGAACACCTCGGATTGTCGATCTCGCCTGACGTCGACACGGTGCTCTACACTCTGGCTGGGCTCGATAATCCGCAAACGGGTTGGGGACGGCGCGATGAAACCTGGACCTTCATGCAGGTGCTGGAAAGCCTGGGTGGCGAGAGCTGGTTCCGGCTCGGCGATGGCGACCTGGCGTTACATGTAGAACGTACGCGACGCCTGACGGCGGGCGAAACGCTGACCAGGATCATCGCCGATGTGACCGCCCGCTGGGGTGTTGCCGCGCGGGTTCTGCCAATGGGCGACCAGCCGGTCAGAACGCTCATCGAAAGCGACGGCACGACGCTTGGTTTTCAGGAGTATTTCGTTGCCAGAAAGTGCAGCCCGAAGATCACCAGCGTGAGCTTTCAGGGTCTCGAGCATGCGCACGCGACTGAGGATGTCCTGGCAGACATCAGCGCGTCCGATACCAGGGCGATCGTCATTTGTCCGTCAAATCCTTATCTGAGCATCGACCCGCTCATGGCGCTTCCCGATCTGCGGTCCGCGGTCGCGAACAGTGATGCGCCGGTTGTCGCGGTCAGCCCGATCATTGGCGGCGAGGCGGTCAAGGGTCCAGCCGCAAAAATCATGATGGAACTGGGACTGCCGGTTTCTCCTGTCACCGTGGCGCGCCACTATACGGGTCTTATAAACGGCTATATCCTGGACGAGGCCGATAGCGCGTTGCAGAGTGCGATCGACGTGCCCGCCCTCGCTGTTCAGACACTCATGACCACGCTGGAAGACAAACAGGCATTGGCAGAATCTGTCCTCGCCTTTGCGGAAGGGTTAGCCCGCGTATCTCACCACGATGACGAGCCCTCGCTTGATCTTTGAATCGAAATCCGGAGGTTGTAGCGATGTCATGTCAAAATATTTAGTTGCGATATCATTTAGTTATCGTGAATAATGGCAGCTGCTCTTTT
>JBPCXK010000763.1:0-2548 GCA_051008635.1 Gammaproteobacteria bacterium | reverse complement strand
CGCGAGGCAGGCGAATAGCCGGCTATTTAACTGCCGAAGCAACGCCGCCACGCGCGATGGATAGACGTCGCACAGGGATGTGCAAGTGTCGCGGGCGCAGGACGCGCAGGAGCGACCGCCGAGAAATTTGAAGCTATTTCTGGCAGAGCCCTTACGCCGGCTTTTGAGAACGCGCCTGGACAACGAGCGCGGCCGCCGTCACAGTCAGCGTGATAACGATCAGCACCGTGCTGGCGGCGTTGACTTCCGGCGTGACACTGAATCGCACCATCGAGTAGACCTTCACTGGAAACGTCGTCGAACCCGGGCCGGACGTGAAGAAGGTGATCACGAAGTCGTCCAGCGACAGTGTAAACGCGAGCAGCGCGCCCGCGACGATACCCGGCACCATATATGGCAAAGTGACATTCCAGAAGGTTTGCCACTGGCTTGCGCCGAGATCGCAAGACGCCTCTTCCAAAGCCTGATCGAAGCCGGACATGCGCGCCCGGATGACGACCGACACGAATGGAATCGTGAAGGCGATATGGCTTACAGTGATCGTGAACAAGCCGAGCGGTATGTCCGCGCGCGCGAAGAACGCGAGCATCGCCACGCCCAGGCAGATCTCCGGGATGACGATCGGCAGATGCACCAACCCCTCGTAGGCGCCCTTGCCCGCAAAGCGGAACCGGTACAGCGCCAGCCCCAGCATAGTGCCCAGGATTGTGGAGACAACCGTAGAGATACCGGCGATGGTCAGGCTGTTGATGAAGGCGTCGTGAAGCTGTGAGTTGTTGTACGCTTTCTCGTAGTACTTGAGCGTGAACCCCTGCCAGGTAATGTTGCGCTTGCTGTTGTTGAAGCTGAAGATCACCAGCGACACGATGGGAAAGTAAAGAAAAAAGAAACCCAGACCCATCATCAGGCGCACCCAGCCATTGCGGCTGTACTCCAGCGGGTTGATCTTCTTGCGCCGCCGCCAGCGCGCTGAAGACGAGGGTAACGCGTGGGCGTCGACCGCGCTCATGTGACGCCCGCTCCTTGTGAGCGATCCGCGTACATGGCGCGGAACCACAAGATCAGAAAGGTTGCGTACAACAGCAGAAATGACAAGGCCGCGCCGAACGGCCAGTCGCGTGACGAGCTGAACTGCCGCGCGATTAGATTGCCGATCATCTCACTATTGGTGCCGCCCAACAGGTCCGGCGTAAGAAACGTGCCGAGACTCAGAATGAAAACCAGAAAACAGCCCGACAGGATGCCCGGCAGCGTCAGCGGGATCATTATGGACCGTAGCGTGCGCAGGTGTCCGGCGCCGAGATCAAGGCTCGCCTCGAGATAGGATTTATCCAGTTTCTCGAGCGTGGCGTAAACAGGCAACACCAGAAACGGCAGGTAAACGTAGACCAGACCGATCACGACGGCCTTCTGGTTATACAACAGCTCCAGCGGTTGAAACGCACCCAGCACTTGTGGAAGGCCGAACACTGTGAGCACGGCAGTGATTTTTTCGTGCGCCCACTCCAGGCCGAAGTTGAGAAAGCCCCGGGTGCGCAGCACGGCGATCCAGGCATAGGTGCGGATCAGCAGGTTGGTCCAGAACGGCAGAATAACGAGCAGCAGAAGAATGTTTTTGTAGCGCGGTTTCGCAAACGCGATGCCGACCGCGATCGGAAAGCCGATCAGGAACGAGATGGCGGTGCATATCGCCGCGGTCCCGATCGACTTCCAGATGATGCCGAGGTGGATCCACTCGATAGCGCGTTGATAGTTCTCCAGTGAGAAGGCGAGTATGACCTGACCCTGTGGCCCGCGGTCGGCAAAGCTGTAGAGCCATATGATCGCCAACGGCACAGCGAAGAAGACAAGCAGCCACGCCGAAGGCGGCAGCGTGAGAACAAAAAAGGCGAGCTTGTTGCGCCGCCAGGGTTCCATGCTTGGCGATAAAGCCCTCCCCCTTGATGGGGGAGGGCTCTACAGTGTTACGCCGCCTGTATCTTCGTCCACGCCTCGTCGTAGAGACGCAGGGCGTCTCCAACGTCGATGAGGCTTTGGCATTTGGAGACGATGGCGTCCGGGAGGTATACGGCCGGATTGTTCAAATCGGACTCCGCCACGAACTCACGCGCAGCCTTATTCGTCGTTGCGTAATGAATCGTGTTGGCGATTTCGGCGTTTACGCTGGGCTCGTGGATATGGTTAAGGAATGCGTAGGCGTTGTCGATGTTCGGCGCGCCCTTGGGAATGCACACGCCGTCGATCCACAGGATGGTGCCTTCTTTGGGCACGACATAGGTAAGATCGTCGTCCTCTTCCATCACCTTGAGCACGTCGCCATTCCACTCCATGACGACATCGACATCGCCGGAGATGAGCATGTCCTGTCCGGAATCCGGCACGAATCCCTTCAGGTGTTGCTTCTGCCTGATCAGCAGATCGCGCGCTTGTCCGATCTCGTCCGCACTCGTGCTGTTGGCGGAATGGCCGAGATACATCAGCGCAAGCGCAATGACGAATCGTGAATCCGCCAGGAGTGCGATGCGGCCGCTGTGTTTAGCGCTGTCGA
>JBPCXK010000762.1:0-8366 GCA_051008635.1 Gammaproteobacteria bacterium | reverse complement strand
TGGTTATCTCGCGCGTGCCGACGGCGACGCCCCCAACGTGGTGGTGATTCAGGAATGGTGGGGGCTCAACGAGCAGATCAAGGGGGTGGCCGAACGCTTCGCGGCCGCGGGTTTCAACGCGATGGCGCCCGACCTCTACGCCGGACGTGTGGCGGAGGACGCCGATGAGGCCAATCACATGATGACCGGTCTGGATTGGGTGGGCGCAACCGAGCAGGAGGTACGCGGCGCCGTGCAGCACCTCAACGCAATGGGTGGCAAAACCGCGGTGATGGGATTCTGCATGGGCGGCGCGCTGACTGTCATTGCCGGCGTGAAGATACCGGAGGCAAGCGCCGCTGTGTGTTTTTACGGCATACCGCCAGCCGAGCAGGCCGACCCGCGCCTGATCAGGGCGCCGTTTCAGGGACACTTTGCCAGCAACGATGACTGGTGCACACCGCAGGCGGTTGACGATCTATCGAGTAAACTCGTTGCAGGCGGTGTCGATCACGAGCTGCACCGCTATGAGGGCGAGCACGCGTTTTTCAACGAGCAGGTCCCGGCCTACAACAAGGAGGCTGCGGAGCTGGCCTGGCGCCGGACTGTCGATTTCCTCAACACCAGGCTACGCTAATCGTTTCGTGGAGAGCGGCTTCAGGGTGTCGTCAACTCAAACGAGGACACCAGTAGGGTGGTGGTGAGCGCAGCGAACCCCACCAGCCATTGCGAAACAATATGCCGCCCTTCGGGCGCCGGTCATTTGATGGTGGGATTCGTGATCTCGCTCTGCCGCGGAGACTCCCTAACCCGGCCTAGCCGGAACCAAAGATGTGCCTCTTCAACGGCGGACTTTACCACCCCTCGCCCACCGCAACGCCGGCGTGTGAGGCACGCGGCCGTGGACAAGGCGTGGAAAAGCCCGCCTCGCTTGTGCGCGACCGCCGGTTCGAGAAATTCTTGGTATTTTTGTCCAAGATTTCACTGGTAAGGTACTAAAAGGGCTCCCCTGAAGCCGCCGCCACACGGACTGCAATTACTTGACGCGTATCAACTCCGAACGCAGCGCCTGCGGCACCTCGTCGAGCGTCGCGACGCGCAGCCCCGCGGAACTCTGCTGCGACGCCCCCTGCTGCAGATGTATCGACACGTCCGTGGGAAGTTTCCACATCGCCCCGGTGGCGGGATCGACGATGAGCCATCCGATCACCAGGCCGAAGATAAGATTTCCCCAGATGTACCAGCCGTCCACACCGCTCTTGAGCGTCACGCGGTGTTTGTTAAAACCCTCCTTTGCGAAAAGGATCGTGTAGTCGTGCCCGGAAAAGTACCCGGCCTTGGTTTCGAGCGTAACTATCGCGGGCGTCTGCCCCTCGAACACGAGTCGGCCATCTTCATCGGTGATCTCGATCTTCGCGTTTTCCGGGTTACTGCTGATGTTGACCGGGTAGGACGACTTGCTGACGATGCTTGCGCATCCCCCCAATGTAAACATGAGTGCCAGGCTGCTAATGAGCAACAACTTGGTCATAGCGCATTTTCTCCATAGTGTGCTGAAGCGGGTAGTGTTTGCTGTCTTGTGTGAGCGCTGGGAGTCGCGTGGCCATCTTGTTGTGCTCGCGCCGCGCTCAAGCCGGCGCGCGTAGACCTTGTCGCTGAGGTGTGACGATATCAAATATACGACATTATGTCGCGCGCCTGATTACACGACCTTGCCGGGATTGAGCGTGCCAGCGGGGTCCAGGGCCTTTTTCAGTTTGCGCATTAGCTCGAGCTCGACGCCGCAGCGGTAGCGTTTCAGTTCCTCGCGCTTCATCCGGCCGATACCGTGTTCGGCGCTGAAGCTGCCGCCAAGGCTGTGGGTAAGCGCATAGACGGCCTCGTGTACCGCGGTCTCCGGCGCATAAAAATCTTCCGCTCCCATGGTCTCGGGCTTACCCAGATTGAAATGAATATTGCCGTCCCCCAAATGCCCGAACGCGAGCACGAGCGCCTGCGGATGCTTGCTCGCGACGATCTCCCTCGCCTTGCCAAGAAACTCCGGTGTCCGCGAAACGGGCACTGACACATCGTGTTTTATGCCGGCGCCGAGACTGCGGGCGGCCACGGGAATGGCCTCGCGTAAATACCAGAGAGCCTGCGACTGCGACTGCGATTGCGCAATCGTGGCGTCGAGAACGTCGCCGCGCTCCAGCGCCCCGCCGATGACCTCCTCGGCGAGGTCACGCAGGTGGTCACCGTCACGGCCGGAGGCAAGCTCGATCAAAATATTGTGATCGTATGTGTTTACGAGAGGATTACATGCACCGTGAATGCGGTCGAACACCAGTTCGAGGCATTGCCGATCGATGTACTCGAAGGTCGTTACGCTGTCGGCCGTTGCCGCGCGCAGCTCCATCAGCAACTGTGTCGCCGCCTGCGGGTTCTCGACCGCGGCAAATACCGTTTGGCTCTGCGTGGGTTTCGGGAACAGCTTTAGAACAGCCGCAGTAATGATGCCCAACGTTCCTTCCGAACCCAGAAAGAGCTGCTTGATGTCATAGCCGGTGTTGTCCTTACGCAGGCCGCGCAATCCGTCCCAGACTTCTCCGTTCGCAAGCACGACCTCGAGACCCAGCACCAGATCTCGCGCATTACCATAACGCAACACCGCGGTGCCGCCCGCGTTGGTCGAGAGATTGCCGCCGATCTGGCAGCTTCCTTCGGCCGCCAGGCTCAGGGGAAACAGCAATCCTGCTTCATCTGCGGAGCGCTGCGCCTCGGCCAGCACCCTGCCCGCCTCTACAGTCATCGTTGCGTTAGAGACATCGACTTCTCGCACCCGGTCCATGCGCGCCAGCGACACGACGATTTGTTGGCCGGTCTGGTCCGGCACTGAGCCGCCCACGAGCCCGGTGTTGCCGCCCTGCGCCACCACCCCGAGCCCGGACTCATGGCAAATCTTCACCACCGCCGACACCTGTGCAGTCGAGTCGGGCCTGAGCACGATAGGCGCACGGCCGTGGTAGCGCTGACGCTGGTCAACGACGTAGGCCTGCATCTCCTGCGCATCGTCGATCCAGCCATTCGCGCCCACCGCCGCCTTTAATCGATCCAACGTCGCGGGTGTGGTGCGGAAATGTGGTTCTGATGCCATATGCGCCAAGTCGAGCTCAAGAAGGTGGCGCCTGTGTAGCACGCCGTCTCACGCCGTTCAAGGTCGACGCCGAGGGGCACGCGCCAGAATTCTCACCGCCCATCCCTGCCACGCGGCGGTGTTGCCTGCGGTTAACCAGGCCCCACTATTCGTCGTCCTCGCGCCTCGCCGCACGGGGCGCCCAGACGCCGACAACTGTAAACTTACTCTTGCGCGACCCCCCAGCAAGCCTATTCCGCTATTCTTCGACACGTCTTACGCACAGGAAGCCAGCCCAAATGCCCGCACTCACCAGCACGCCCGCGTGGCAAGCCTTGCAGCAACATCAAAAGGTCATCGCCGGCTCGCACATGCGCGACCTGTTTGCACACGATCGGCAACGTTTCGAGAAGTTGTCGCTGCGGCTCGACGACGTTTTGTTCGACTACTCCAAGAACCGTGTCACGCAGGAAACCATGACCCTGCTGGTGGATCTGGCGCGCGGGGAGCGGCTACGTGAAAAAATCGACGCCATGTTCAACGGCGAGAAGATCAACACCACGGAGAACCGTGCGGTGTTGCATGTTGCGCTGCGCAATCGTTCGAGCCGCCCGATGCCGATCGACGGCAGGGACGTGATGCCCGACGTCAGGCGCGAGCTCACGCACATGCGCGCATTCAGCGATTCGGTCCGCAGTGGCGAATGGCGCGGCTACAGCGGTAAGGCGATCAGCGACATCGTCAACATCGGCATTGGCGGCTCCGATCTGGGCCCGAAAATGGTGACAACGGCGCTGCGGCCATACGCACGGGTGGACTTGCGCGTTCACTACGTCTCGAACGTCGATAGTACAGACCTCGCCGAGACGACCAGCAGCATCGACCCCGAAACAAGCCTGTTCCTCGTGGCGTCCAAGACATTCACCACTCAGGAGACCATGGCCAATGCCCGCTCCGCGCGCGCCTGGTTTCTCGACGCGGCAAAAGACGAAGCAGCGATCGCGAAGCACTTCGTGGCAATGTCCACCAACGGCGGAGCCGTGGCCGAATTTGGCATCGACACCGCCAACATGTTCGAGTTCTGGGATTGGGTGGGCGGGCGCTTCTCGCTGTGGTCGGCAATCGGTTTGTCGATTGCGCTCTATGTAGGCATGGATAACTTCGAGGAACTACTGCGTGGCGCGCACGAGGCGGACGAGCACTTCCGTACGGCGCCTCTCGATGAAAACATTCCCGTGCTCATGGGCCTGCTTGGGATCTGGTATACCAACTTTTTCGGTGCCCGGACACATGCGATCCTGCCATACGACCAGTATCTGGAGCTGTTCGCCACTTTTCTGCAGCAAGGCGACATGGAAAGTAACGGCAAACATGTCGACAAAGCGGGCGAACGTGTTAAGCACGACACCGGCCCTGTCATTTGGGGGCAGCCGGGCACTAACGGACAGCATGCCTTTTTCCAGCTCATTCATCAGGGGACGCAACTCATCCCCTGCGACTTTCTGGCCGCGGCGCAAAGCCACAACCCAATCGATAACCATCACGAGATTTTGATCGCCAACTTTCTTGCACAAACTGAGGCCTTAATGCGAGGCAAGACACCGGACGAAGTCCGCGGTGAGCTCGCGGCGCAAGACGTTGCCGGCGAGAACCTGGACAAGCTCGTGGCCGCCAAAACTTTCGAAGGTAACAGGCCCACAAACACGTTTCTTTACAGGAAGCTGACGCCCGCCACGCTGGGAACGCTCATCGCCCTGTACGAGCACAGGATATTCACGCAAGGCGCAATTTGGAACGTCAACTCCTTCGATCAGATGGGCGTCGAGCTCGGCAAGCAACTCGCGAGCATTATCCTCCCCGAGCTGTCAACCGAAAATCAGCCCGCTGCTCACGACAGTTCAACCAACGGCCTGATCGACTATTATCGCATTCTGAGATGAGGCCGTTTCGTGCGGGCAACACCCCCGGCTGCGCAAATGGTAAGGTGTCACATGCGCGGAAACGCTCGCGAATAAAGGCTTTCTAAATCATTCATGACTGTAACCCGCACCATAGAGATGTTTGGCGTACGTCCGATGCTGAAGAGACTGACGCCGGTAAACCTGCGTCACGCCGCAATTGCCTCATGCTTTCTCGCCGTGACCGGGTGCGCCGATATCGTGGTGGAGCCTGTCGCCCCTCCAAAACCGGCAAAGACAGCCGATAAAAATCAGTCGGCAAATGACCTGCCGCAGCCACCGGTTTCTGCCGATGTCTCCAAACCTGCAACAGAAAAGTCGGGCAAGGAGATGACTGACGCGCCGTTACCGCCCGCAGCAACACCAGTCTCGCAACCGGCCACCGGGCAGACCACGAAGCAGGTGTTCAAGCTGGACGACCCGCAGCCCACTGTCCAGCAACCCGTCGCCACGGAAAAGGCAGGCAAGGATCAGGCTGACACACAGTTCGAAACCGTAACGGAAGCGGCGTCCCAGCCGCTCAAAAATGCAGGCTGGGTCATCGTCACCGGCAGCTACTACCCGCGTGAGATCAAGCATTCACCCGAGTTAGGGGCTGAAACGCTGCTGCTGGCGCGGCCGGGGACGCGATTACAGTCCCTCGGGCTGGCTGACGGTTGGTACAAGGTGATCACCGATCAGGGGGAGGGTTACGTCAGCGAAAGCGACGTGCGGTTGGAATAGATCGCGGCCCCTCGCCGCATACGTGCCGGGGATCAGGGCACAATGTCATGACGGATCAGGGAGAAGGTTACGTCAGTTCCCAGCAATGCCTGCAATGGAATGAGATGTCGGGTGGTAAGAGAGCCTGACCCCTGCCGCCCATCATCATTTGGCGCCAGATCAGAACAAACCCTCGAACCATCCTGCCAACCACCGCCGAACTCGGTTGAGCTTGATCCCCTTCTCGTGCAGAGGGCATTTTTCTCGGAAAAACGCAACAGACTTCGTTTCGTCCGCATCAACCTCGAGACCATACTTCTCCCAAACAGTGGCACGCGCATCGAGATACCATTCACACTTGCTGATGTTCGGCGGCAACCACAAATAAGCGTCCCTGTCGCCCTTCGAGCGATTCGACCCGCGATAAACCGAGATCAGATTATCGGGATCGTTTGCCACAGCCGTCCGTTGCCCAAGCGACCAGCCTTGCCCGCCCGCAGCATCGATCTCCCCGAGCGCGACGAGGTGATCAACATCGATCTCGCCGGCGGAGCGCATGACACGCCCGGTGTAAGGGCAAACCCACAGGCCGGAATCGACATTGCCGTCGGGCCGAAATGTGACAGCCGTCAGGCTGTCACGAATCAGAACTTCCTGTCGCGTATCCCGGCCGTCGCCATCCAGATCCACCCAGTGCGGGTAGGCATCCCGACTGAAGCCCCAACACTGACTCGTCGCTGCGTAAACCATAGCAGTGAGTGCAAGCCGTAACGGTGTCGCCGGTGTCATCTTTGTCGAGTCCGGAATCTGTGCGCCGCTTGCCCGCTCCGATGACGCTGCTCGTGCAAATGACTTTCCATGAGAGGCGCCTCTTTAGAGTGAGCCCATTGCCGGTCCTCATCCTAAGAGCACTTGCTTATCCGTGTATGTGACGTAATCACTATTGGAATGAGACCTATTGCTTATAGGTGCACGGACGAATTCGGCACACCGGGATGGTACGGCAGCAGCGTGCAATGCCGTTGCTGGCAGGACAACTTGCGGGAATTAAAAAAGGATTAAAAGAAGCCGCACGGCTTGCGGCGTCGCGGCTGTTTGTTAGACTCAAAACCTAGGCGTCCGTCACCGTAAGGCACCCCAAACTCTCCCCAAGGGTGGATGTGCGCGCGATTCGCGTACGGTGATCAAGGACAGATGAGGGCCCTGTAACCCCCTCACCTCCGTGCGCAAGCTACGCTTGAGGCGACGGACGCCGCCCAAACATGGCCGTGAGCCCACCCGGGACACGGCCTTTTGGTTTTTGCGAAGCACAATAAGGCTATTTTCGTTCACTATTACGAACGTTATTCTAGCGACGCTGCGCGGGTCCTACGCCACGCAACACTTCACCCTCATGGTTAAGATTGGTGCGTATTTACTCGCACGACTGGTCTGGAGATGGCGGCGTCAACCGATTGTCGTACGATGACGACGAACTCCGGACGGGCCCCGTAGTGATGGACGATAAGCGCTCGTTCCGCCGCCTCGCGCGCCGCTCGGGAGCGATAGCACCTTCCCAACGATCCGCTTATAGCGGCCGCACACGGTCAGAGCTACAGTGCGGAGCCACTTACCATAGGTGCAAACCCGGCGATTGCAACAGAAGCCGCTGCGGCTAACTCCTGAAACTCCATTTGGTTGCAACGCAGATCGGGTTCATGCTGGGCGGGATGTCCGGCTGGCTGTGGACAAGTCAACAGTGCCGTTCCATGCTCGCAGCCTCGAGTGTTAACAACAGGCTGCCCCGACCCGCCCGCCAGAAGACGAGATCAGGCTCGCTTGGCGAAACCGCAGGCGATTGCCCCTGCACCCACGAGAAAGAAGAGCCCAACCACGATCATCGGCGTCGCAAACCACAGGCCCAGGTGCCGATTGTTTTCTCGCCACGCATTAGCAACCTCGTCGTAAGGCCGGACCACTTGGCCATTCACTTCCACCTCGAACACGCGGTGCAGGGTTCGATTGACCGTGAACAGGTCAAAAGTCCGGTGGGGTGAGTAATCGAGCCGAATCTGCACGCGGCCATCACTACCCGCAAGGGCGTCGCGGAGCGCCGCCAGCCCACCGCCCTGTGCGCAGTACCGATAGTCGTGCGCTGTATCGCCGCGAACTCGAATGGTCAAGCAGCGCCTGCGTTCCAAGACTGACTGGAGTTCTCCCTCAGCCGTGTTCAACTCCGATTTCGGTGGCAGGTTACGGTCAGGATCCAGGCCCAGCAGTGCAAAGTGGATGCCTGGCAACAGGGTCCACATCGCCACAGCCAACGCCAGCAGTGCGTGCTTGAGTCGAGGATTATCCACGCGAGTTCGAGGCCATGGCTCCGTCAAGCTGCGATTGACCGGACGAACTGTAACCGTGGAAGTGAACTGTCTACCAGTTTCCGCCGACAGGGCTCGTCACGGCGTTGATTTACCTTGCGGCGGGTCGTAGTATTGAGACAGTTGAGTGGCCTGTCCTCGCCCCGCCCGCCAGGTGGCTTACGTAGACGATTCCTGTCCCGGCTGTTCCCGAACAACTTGTCCGTCTTTGAACACGAGCACCGAACCAGTGGTCTCTATGGCCCGGCGCCGGGC
>JBPCXK010000761.1:0-3012 GCA_051008635.1 Gammaproteobacteria bacterium | reverse complement strand
TAACAAACGGTGAAGAAAGATGAGCAGGAAACTCAGCAGGTATTCTAAGGCTTACGTAATTTCCCGAGTGCGCGAGTTCCCAGGGTGGACGGACGACATCGAGGACGTTCCAGCTGATGACAAGGAGAATGGGGAGGCTAAGGCAAATGGAGAGACTGACGACTCTTCTGAAAAACAGCCGCAGCCAGTCGTTTATGTCTACGACGACTACACCGTACACCACGGAGTCTATCCAGACGAAAAGGTGATCTTCGACGACGTTACAGACGAGTGGAAGAACTTCTGCCACAACGAGCTCGGGTTTTCGATCCCGGATTACTTTCACGACATTATAGCTGAGCGGGAGGCTCCGGTGGTGGAGACCGATGAACACAGCGAAGAATAGGGAGTAAGAGGCACACACGTTCTGGCAAATGCTGCAAGAACTGTGTGTGCCTCAGGTCGTCAGGCGCCAACGAGCGCAGCGGCGCGTTCTCTGCGAATCCCCACGATGCTATGAATAATCACAGCGGCCGATACCACCAGCGCGCCGCATAGCGTCAACACACTCGGCACTTCGTTGACGCCGATCCACACCCAGATCGGCGCGAGCACGGCTTCGCTGAGCGAGAACAGCGCGACTTCCGCGGCCGGCACGTAGCGTGTGCCGATCGTGATGAACATGAAGCCGCCGGTGAACTGAACGCTGCCGAGCAGTATCGCGATTACGAGATCGTTGCGCGACAAAATCAAGTCTGCGGCCATGAACCCGGCAATGGCGGCAGCGACCAGGCCCGCCATGCAGGTCGCAGGTAACATGTCGACGTTGCGCGCGCCGCGCAGTAACACCAGCATGGCCGCAAACGAGAGCACGACGAATACTGCCATGACGTTGCCGAGCCAGCGCCCGGCGAGAAAGCCATCGGTAAACATCAAGCCGATTCCCGCGACCGCCACGAGCATGGCAAGCACGCCCGCGGCCGTGATCTTCTCCTTGAGAAACAGCCAGCCGGCGATTGCAGTCACCAACGGCGCGGCGCCGATGATGAACACCGCGTTTGCGACAGTCGTCAACAGAATCGCGAAAACGTAACAAACCGACCCTGCGCCGAGCACGAGCGCCACCCATATGCCGCGCGTGCCGACCGCGTGGAACGCCTGCAGCGTGCGCCCGCGATAGCGCAGGAAGATGATCAAAAACAGCGTAATGAAAAACGAAACCCCGCGATAGAAGAGCAGTTGCCAGCCGTCCGCGGACTCGACGTTACGTAGCAGAATCCCGGATATACTCAGGCACACGCCACCGCTGAGCACCAGCATGACCCCGAAGGCGTAACCCCGTTTCATCACGGCGCACTCATGCGCAGCAGCACATCGCTCGCGCATGCTCCCCCTGGTTGCACGAGCAGCGGGTTTACGTCGAGTTCCATGAGCCGCGTGCAATGCTGCGCCGCGAATTGCGCCAGTGTCAGGATCACATCGATGGTGGCAACGCGATCGCCAGCGGCCTGGCCTCGATACCCGTCGATCAGGGCGGACACTTTGAGCGATGCAAGCGCTCGCGACACGGTTTTGCGATCGGCGGGAAGCAGCAATGAGCGGGAATCGCCATACAACTCCGCGAGCGTGCCGCCGCCACCGATCACCATGACCTGTCCGAACTGTTCGTCGTGGCGGATGCCGACAATGAGTTCCGCGACTGTCGGCGTGATCATTTGCTCGACCAGAAATAAATCAGATACGGCGTGCGGCGCACGTTCGCCGACTGAGGCGGTGATGCTCTGAACGGCGGCCTTGACCTCACTCGCATTGATTAAATCCAATTGAACCGCGCCCGCCTCAGTCTTGTGGGGCATAGCCGCGCTCACCATTTTCACGACAACCGGAAAGCCGATATCCGCTGCGGCGTCGGCCGCGGCGTGCGATTCAACGAGATGGCCCCGCGGCACGGGCACACCGGTCGCCGCGAGGAGCTGCTTACCCTGCCATTCATCCAGGGTTTGAACATCACCTGTGATCGACGGAACCGGCGGCAGGTGCAAGTCCCCGGCATCTCCGGTGCGTTTGATTTCCGCGCGGCGTTCGCCGTAGGTTGCCGCGTGTGCGATCGATTCCAGGGCCTCGCCGCTTCCCTGCAAAGGCGCGACACCGCCCGCGATCATCATTTCGCGTGCATCCCGATCCATGTTTTCCGCCAGGCCGCTGCAGATTGCCGCGGGTATATTGGCCTTGCCCGAGGCGGCGATGAAGGCGCGGGCGTCCGCGCGATACCACTCGTTGTCATCGCGAAATTTCGCGCGCATATAATCCTGCACCAGTAACGCGGCGTCGTAGTCATCTTTGAATATGCCACCGAAAACGCAGGCGAGTGTTTCTTCATTGCCCCAAAGCGGCGTCGTGTAGTCGAGCGGGTTGCACACTGTCGCGATCGGCGGCAGCACAGCGGCGACTTCTTCTACGACCTTGGGCGATGGTTGCGGAAACGAGATGCCCGTGCGTTCGCCCCAGTCACCAAGCAGCGTGGAATCGCCGCCGGAGCAGGTGAAGGCCGCGATGCGCCGACCTGCGGGGGCACCGGCTATGGTCAACATCTTGAGCGTCTCGATCAAGGCGGCCGGAGAATCCACGCGGATAACACCGAGGCGATCGAACAGCGCCTGATACAGCTCGTCGGTTCCCGACAGTGATCCCGTGTGCGTGATGGTCAAGCGCGCGGCGATCTCCGAGGCGCCTGCTTTCAACGCGACAATAGGAATGCCTTTTTCCAGCGCGCGCGCGGCGGCTTGCGAGAACAGGGATATGTCTCTGAGCCCCTCGACATAAAGCGCAATCGCGCTGACCGCGGGATCGTCCATCAGCACTTCCAGCAGATCCTCAATGCCCATCACGGCCTGATTGCCGATACTGAACACGTAAGCGAACCGCAGCGAGCGCTCGTTCATGGTGAGGTTGGTGCCGAGCAATCCGCTTTGCGACAGCAGCGCTACGCCGTGTTCCACGTTTTCACCGCCGTGCGCGTACGGCCACAGCATC
>JBPCXK010000760.1:0-6512 GCA_051008635.1 Gammaproteobacteria bacterium | reverse complement strand
CCCATGTTCGTCGACGCTGTTCGTCGACGCTGTTCGTCGATGCTACTCGTCGATGCTGCTGTTCGTTGCCTTTGCAGCACAGTATTGCAAGACTACCCCGATTCGCCGGTGCGCAAGGCGCGCAGGTTGCTCGGTAAAAAAATTTTCCTTTGAATACTCGACTCGGGCCGAGACGTCCGCAACGAGGCACCCTATGAAAGGCAGGCTCCCACACGACCAAGATTCAAATTCTGCCCAATTGGCGACGCGAGGCACGTCCGTGGCACGTTGGCGTCGCGCGCTGGCTGCGTGGTCGGCACTGCTGGTGCTGGCGGCTGCGCAGGTCCAGGCGGAGAAATCGGAGCAGGCGCCGGGCGTGGCCAAATCCACGGGCGCCGGGCTTTTCCAGGTTAGCTTTGACAGCAAGCTCGATCCGATTGCCATCAATCAGATTCATAGCTGGGTGGTGCATGTGCGAACTGACGAAGGCTTGCCGGTAGACGATGCGAAGATTTCCGTCGTTGGCGGCATGCCGCAGCACCATCACGGCATGCCCACTGTACCCACCGCCACACAATACCTGGGTAACGGTGACTATCTCGTCGAAGGCATGAAATTTCACATGAACGGCCAATGGCAGGTTACGGTCACCGTAGACAAGCTCGGCCGCAACGACAGTGTGACCTTTGACCTGGAGCTGTAGCGAAAGACACACTGCAACGTTGACGGGCCGCGAATGAATATGTAGTGAACCGCATCGTACTCCTGGTCGGCGCGGGCATCGTGCTGGGAATCGGCACCTGGTGGTTTTCGCAATCGAATGCCCTGCCGGCCTGGACGCCTACCGAGGTCCAGATCCTGCGCTCGCTTTGGCTCGGCGCTCTACCGCCGCTGCCGGCCGATCCCAGCAACAGGGTTGCCGACGATGCGCGTGCGGTCAAACTGGGTCACCGGCTGTTCTTCGATACCCGCCTCAGTGCCAACGGCGAGGTTGCCTGCGCTAGCTGTCACAAACCCGAGCGGATGTTCACGGACGGCCGGGCGTTGGCGCAAGGCGTGGGCCGCACCGCTCGCAATTCCATGAGCATCGTCGGCGCTGCTTACAGTCCGTGGTTGTTTTGGGACGGTCGCAAGGACAGCCTGTGGTCGCAGGCCCTGGGTCCGCTGGAAAGCCCGCAAGAGCACGGTGGCACGCGTACCCAACATGCTCTCGTCCTCGCCGAGGATGACGCTTACAAGGCTGACTATGTAGCGTTGTTCGGGCCGCTGCCGCCGTTGTCAAATCGCACTCGATTTCCAGCGTTTGCCGGTCCCGATGGTAACGAGGAAATGCGCGCCGCCTGGCAGGCAATGAGTCCAGCGGATCGAGATGCGGTATCAAGGGTTTACGCCAACATAGGTAAAGCCATCGCTGCGTACGAGCGCCGGCTACTTCCCGGCCCATCTCGGTTCGACGACTATGTTCAGGCCGTCCTGGAAAGCGACGAGGCAACGCAGATCACTGCGCTCAGCTCCGATGAAGTCGCAGGACTACGCTTGTTCATCGGTGACGCGCAATGCATTCGCTGCCACAACGGACCGCTTTTCACCAACAACGAGTTTCACAACACGGGCGTGCTGTCTGCGCCCGGAATGACTCCGGACGAGGGTCGTGTAGGCGCGGTCCGTGAAGCGCGCGCCGACCCTTTCAATTGTCTAGGTGCCCATAGCGATGATGGTGAGCATGAGTGCGCCGAGCTGCGCTTTGCCAGAACCGGCCGTGACCTGATGGGCGCGATGAGGACGCCGTCCTTACGCAACGTGGCGAGCACCGGTCCGTATATGCATGCGGGGCAGCTCGCCACCCTGGCCGATGTACTGGACCACTACAATCGTGCGCCAAGCGCGATGATCGGCCACAACGAAGCGAACCCCTTAGACCTCGGAACGGCCGATCTGAGGCGTCTGGAGGCGTTCTTGCGAACTCTGAGCGGGCCGTTGGCGGTTTCGCCCGAGTGGCTGGCTCCTCCCCCCTAGTCCTTCGCGAAGCGTGGTGGGTTTGGCGGTATCAAGCCCGCAACGACGCCACTCGCACGCCGTACCCGTGGCGAGCGGCCCGCAGGGCCGCTAACCGAAGAATTCGCCGCGCGTGAAGAAGGTGTAGTCGCCTTCAATGGCCATGAGGACTACCAACGCGGCCAACAACAGAGTCGGCCCAATGATTGCTGTCATAAGGGCCAGGCGCTCCCAGGCCATGTGCATGAAGATGGCAACGATGAACCCTGCCTTCAACATCATGAATATCAAGATCAAAGACCATCTCAGCAATCCCTCGAACTGCATATAGTCGACCAGGTAAGAAAAGATGCTGAAAACAAATAGCAGCAACCAAATCCACAAGTAGATACTGATCGGATGTTGTTGACCTTCTACGTGTTCCATGTGCTTATCCTTACCAAAGATAAAAGAGTGCAAAGATGAACACCCACACCAGATCGACGAAGTGCCAGTAAAGGCCCATGACTTCGACGATCTCATAGGTCCCCTTCCTGCCCGTCATGAAGCCCGGTTTCTCGCGATCCAGATCGCCTTTGATCACCTTTGCTGCCACGATGAACAGGAAAATCACGCCGACCGACACGTGGAAGCCGTGAAAACCCGTGATCATGAAAAATGACGAGCCAAACTGCGCCGCGCCCACGGGGTTACCCCAGGGACGAAATCCATCTTCGATCAGCTTGGTCCACTCGAAGGCCTGCATGCCGACGAACGAGGCGCCGAACAGGGCGGTCACCACGATCAAGAGGGCCGTCATTTTCTTGTTCTTTTCGTAGCCGAATTTGACCGCCATGGCCATCGTCCCGCTACTACTGATCAAGATGAAGGTCATGATGGCAATCAGGAGAAGCGGCACGCTCGTGCCTCCGACGGTCAACGCAAAAACCTCACTCGCGTTCGGCCATGGCTCGGTGGTCGATATTCGCACCGTCATGTAGCTGGTCAAAAAACAGGTGAAGATGAAGGTATCGCTGAGGAGGAATATCCACATCATCGCCTTGGTCCAGGGCACCTTCTTGAACGCCCGCTGATCCGAAGACCAGTCGGCGACGATGCCTTGCAAGCCTTCAGGCAGCGGCATGGTTTCCCCGGTAGTAGTCAGTGCTTCGTTTGCCACGCCTCGTATCCTTTTTCTATGTAGATATCAACAGACCGAACAAAACCAGCCAAACGAGAAGCAGGAAATGCCAGTACAGTGTGCACAGCTCCACGCTCAAGCGTACGTGCTCCGCTTCGAAGCCGTTGTACACTCTGAGCGTGGCTCTGGCCCACACCCACAAGCCACCGAGCAAGTGCAGCCCGTGCACTGCGGTGAGAACGTAGAAGAAGGCATTGGCCGGGTTGGACGTCAGAAAATAGCCCTCGTCATTGAGCTGTTGCCAGGCCCAGAGTTGTCCGATCAGAAACAGGAACGTGAATAGGCCTGCCAGGATCAGGCCGACTCGCACGCCCTCCAACTGTTCCCTTCGTGCCGAATTCTTGGCACGTTGAAAGAAGATGCTGCCCAGAACCAGGACGCCTGTGTTCAGCCACAGCAGCGGCGGATCGGGTAAGGGGGTCCAGTCTCCCAGATCCATGCGGATGGCGTAAGCGCTCAGGAACAGGGCGAACAGCGACGTCGCCACTGCCAGAAACACCCAAAGGCCTACCTTTACGGCAGGCGCAGGGATTGCTCCGCCGTCGTGATAATGGCCGATCAGACCCTGCTCTGCCCAGGGTCTGGTGTTCAGGGACTGGCGCAGCAGCCACCAAACAACGATGGCCATCACCACGGCCAAGAGCACGAGTGTGATGGTCACGAGTCGAGCCTCGCTTCAGTCGCCGGCAAAGGTCGCGTGTCCCGGCGGTTGGTTTTGCGGTATGAAGTCCTCTTTCTCGCCCGGTACGCTGTAGTCGTAAGCCCATCTATAGACCAACGGCAGCTGGTCGCCGAAATTGCCGTGCTTCGGCGGCGTATCCGGCGTTTGCCACTCGAGCGTGGTCGCCTGCCAGGGGTTGCCACCCGACGGCTTCCCTTTGTAATAGCTCACGATGAGGTTGTACAAGAACACGAGCTGGACCACTCCCACGACCAGGGCCGCTATGGTGATTGCAGCGTTCACCGACTGCGCCGACTCCGGTATGAAGTCAGTGTCTCCTAGCGCGTAGTAGCGTCGCGGTACACCCAGAATGCCCAGATAATGCATGGGGTAGTAAATGGCATAGGTGCCGATGAACGTAACCCAGAAGTGAAACTTGCCCAGCGTATCGTTCAGCATTCGCCCGGTGATCTTGGGATACCAGTGATAGATCGCGCCGAACACGACCAGGACGGGCGACACGGCCATCACCATGTGGAAATGGCCGACCACGAAGTAAGTGTCCGACAGGGGAACGTCCACGGTCACGTTGCCGAGAAACAGACCTGTGAGGCCGCCGTTTATGAACGTGAAGACGAACCCGATCGCAAACAGCATCGGGACGGTGAGTCGGATGTTTCCCCGCCACAACGTCAGGACCCAGTTGTAGACTTTAAGAGCCGTGGGTACGGCGATGATGAGCGTGGTCGTGGCAAAAAAGAATCCGAAATAAGGGTTCATGCCGCTCACGTACATGTGGTGTGCCCACACGACGAAGCTCAGCGCGCCGATGGCCAGAATCGCCCAGACCATCATCCGATAGCCAAAGATGTTCTTCCTGGCGTGCACGCTGATCAGATCTGAAACGATGCCGAAAGCCGGCAGGGCGACGATGTAGACCTCGGGGTGGCCGAAGAACCAGAACAGATGTTGAAACAGCACCGGACTGCCGCCGTCGTAGTCGAGCGTTTCGCCCAACGCGACGATGGCCGGCATGAAGAAGCTGGTGCCGAGCGCCTGATCCAAGGTCATCATGATGGCGCTGACGAACAGGGCGGGAAAAGCCAACAGAGCGAGGATGGTGGCCATGAAAATGCCCCACACCGTCAGGGGCAGACGCATCAACGTCATCCCGCGTGTGCGCGCCTGTAACACCGTCACCACGTAGTTCAGACCACCCATGGTGAATCCGATGATGAACACGGCCAGGGACACGAGCATCAGTATGATGCCCCAGTCCGCCCCTGGGGTTCCTGGGAGGATGGCCTGAGGCGGATACAGCGTCCAGCCGGCGCCGGTAGCGCCGTCCGGAACGAAGAAGCTTGCCACCAGTATCAGCACGGCGAGCAGATAGACCCAGTAACTCACCATGTTCACGTACGGGAACACCATGTCCCGTGCGCCCACCATCAGCGGGATGAGGTAGTTGCCGAAACCACCTAGAAACAGCGCGGTGAGCAGGTAGATGACCATGATCATGCCGTGCATGGTCACCGCCTGGTAATAGGCGCTCGGGTCGATAAATGAGAAGGCGTTGGGGAAGCCCAATTGCAGCCGCATCAACATCGACAACACCAGGGCCACCAAGCCAATTGCGATCGCGGTGATCGAGTACTGGATCGCGATGATCTTGGCGTCCTGGCTCCAGATGTACTTCCCGATGAAAGTTTTGGGGTGGTAGAGCTCGACCTCTTCGACTTCGGCCGGTGGGACGTAGGCCGTATCGCCACGCGCGACATAACTCATCGAAATACCCTCTTCGCAATACCTTCAGAAAAGTTCATGGGCGCAACTTCAACGGCGCAATATCAGCGGCACGGTTTCAGCCTTCATCGTCCCAAGGTGTTGATGTAAGCAACCAAGTTATTGATTGCCTCATCGTCTTGCAAAAACTCCGACATGAGTGCCATCTGGGGACCGTACTTGTCTTGTGGATGAGAGCCGCGAATACCGTGTTTGAAATTACTCAGCTGTGTGACCAGATACCAGTCACTCATGCCTGCCTGCCGGGGGGCGTTCGTCGACCAGATTCCCTGCCCATCCAAACCGTGGCACCTGGCGCAGGTGTTGTAGATTTTTTTGCCCTTCGCCGCATCGCCCTCTATCGTGACGGGCGCAGGATTGTCCGGTAACGACTCGATGTAAGCGACCACGTTGTTGATGGCTGCATCATCGACCAGCGTTGCGGCCATCGCAGCCATCTGCCTGCCGAAAACATCCTTGTCGTCTGTGCCTCGAATGCCTTGCTTGAAGTTCTGCAGCTGAGTTTTCATGTACCAGGCGCTCTGACCGGTCAGTTTGGGTGCGTTCAGCGCCTGATTACCCTCCCCTTGTGCCCCATGACAGGCGATGCACACTGCATAGCTGGCCTTACCGGCTTCGGCATCGCCGGTCGGTTGCGCCGACAGCTGGGCATAGGTCGGCTGGGCGGCCAACCACGCATCGAACTCGCTCTGCTCCTCCACCACGAATTTGCCGCGCATGGCGTAATGCGCAACACCGCACAGTTCTTCGCAGAGGATATCGAACTTTCCGGTGCGCGTCGGCGTGAACCACATGTAGGGGACCATGCCGGGCACCAGGTCCATTTTGACCCGGAATTGAGGCACCGTGAAGTTGTGCAGGACGTCTTTGGAACGCAGCCACAATTTGACCGGC
>JBPCXK010000759.1:0-3800 GCA_051008635.1 Gammaproteobacteria bacterium | reverse complement strand
CCCCAACCCGTCCGATTTCTACGATTTCTTTGCGTCTTTGCGCTTATCTTCAGTGCGCTACCGCAACACCGGCACCAGCAACCCCCCGTAAATCACCTTCCCGATCCCCGTTCCGACCCGTCCCGCGACTCGCTCCAGCAGACCCTCGCTTTGGGTAAAGTCCACCACATCCTCCACCCCGATCACCTCACGGGCGACGAAACCGGGGCTGCCGAAATCGTCCACCAGCCCGAGTTTCCGGGCCTGTTCGCCGGACCAGATCAGACCGGTAAACAGGATCTCGTCGTCGGCGAGCCGCTCGCCGCGGCCGTCCTTCACGGCCGTAATGAATTGCTGGTGCACGTCGTCGAGCATGGATTGCAGATGCGCGCGCTCCAGCGTGTTTTCGGGCAAAAACGGGTCGAGTAGCGCTTTGTGGTCGCCGGCGGTCAGTGAGCGGCGCTCGATGCCGAGTTTTTCGATGGCGTCCACGAACCCGAAGCCGTCCATGCGCACGCCAATGGAGCCGATGATGCTGGATTTGTCTGCGTAGATAGCGTCGGCCGCGGCGGCAACATAGTACCCTCCGGAGGCGCAGATATCGGAGACGACGGCGTACAACGGCACCTCGGGGTGCTTTTTGCGCAGGCGTCTGATCTCGTTGTAGATATAACGTGATTGCACGGCGCTTCCACCCGGGCTGTTGATCTTCAACACGATCCCGGCGGTGTTCGAATCCTTGTAAGCCGCGCGCAGCCCACCCACGATCTTGTCCGCGCCCGCCGGTTCGCCTTCAAAGATGACACCCTCCATGGAGACCAACGCGGTATGTTTATCGCTCATGCCACCGTCGCCGAAATCGAAATCAGCGAACATGATCAACAAGGTGAACAGATAGGCGAAGGTCAGCAGCTTGAAAAAGATGCCCCAGCGGCGCGCGCGCCGCTGTTCTTTCCGGCCGGCAGTAGCCAGCATGGTGAGCACACCCCTCTCCCCCGCGGCCTGAGTCGGCGCGGGCCGGGATGCGGTTTCTTCCGAGTTCATCGATTTGCAATCCTGATAGGCGTTGGTTGGCTGTTATTTTAACAGCGCGGGTTCGCTTTGCTATCGAGACCGAGAATCCATGCCGGCACCTCGCTGATATCATTTACATGACCCAGCGGGGCGTGTTCGAGCAGCCGATTCAGCGCATGTGCGCCGTAACTGACCGCAAGCGCGCAGGTGGATGCGTTGCGCGCCATCTCCATATCATATGCCGTATCGCCAATCATCAGCGTGCGCTGCGGCGCCACACCGAGCTCGCCCGTGAGGTCTTCGAGCATTTGCGGATGCGGCTTCGAGGGCGCCTGATCGGCGCAGCGACTGGTATGAAAATACTCGTCCAGCCCGGTCTCCCGTAGATTGCGCTGCAAGCCGGCGTGACTCTTGCCGGTGGCGATCGCAAGCCAATAACCGTCGGCCTTGAGTTGAGCCACAACGGCGCGCGCGCCCGCAAACAGCGGGCTCGGCGTTTGGTCCACCTCGAGAAAGTGACGCCGGTAGGCGGCGCTCAACGCGCGTGTGAACGTATCGTCAGCGCCCGGATAGAGCAACTGCACGCCCTCTCCCAGTCCGAGCCCGATGGTGTCGCGCAACGCGGCATCGCTTCGCGGCGCGGCCCCAACATCCTCGATCGCGCCGCGCAGGCAATTGACGATGCGCGCCTGCGAATCCATCAAGGTCCCGTCCCAGTCGAAAACCAGTAACTCAAAGCTACGCACATTCATCACGTAGCACATCTACGAACTGCCGCAACCCGGGCGGCAACTGCGCCTCGATCCGATAGCGCCGGCCGCAAGCCGGCAAAGAGAACTCGAGCCGCCATGCGTGCAGAAACAAGCGGTTGAGCCCCAGCCTGCGAAGCTCGCGGTTGAACGCAAAGTCACCGTACTTGTCGTCACCGGCCACCGGATGACCGAGCCCTGCGGCATGCACGCGAATCTGGTGGGTGCGGCCGGTGCCGATCCTCACCGCGGCCAGCGTACAACGCTCGAAACGCTCCCACACGATAAACTCGGTCTGCGCCGATTTGCCGTCTGCACTGATGCGGGTCCGCCGCTCTCCCGCATGCGCGGCGCGCACAAGGGGCTCGTCCGTCAGCAGCGGGTGTTGCGGCAAGCTGCCCGCCAACAGCGCCAGATAGCGTTTTTCCACACGCCCGTTGCGCAGCAACGCATGAACTTCGGTCAACGCCGCGCGTGTCTTGGCGACGAGCAGGCAACCGCTGGTCGCGCGGTCCAGGCGATGCACGAGCGTCAGAAACGGCGCCTGCGGGCGGCTCTGACGCAAGGCATCGATGAGCCCGAACCCGAGGCCGCTGCCGCCGTGCACCGCCATACCTGCAGGCTTGTCGAGGGCGAGGAAGTTATCGTCTTCCAGCAACACCGCCGCTTCGACATCGGTAAGAAGATGCCCGGGCACACACACCGTCGAGTCGGCGCCCCGCCGCACGGGAGGTATGCGCAGCACATCTCCCGCCCCCAAGCGATATGCCGGCTTGACGCGGCCGCTGTTCACGCGCACCTCACCGCTGCGCAGTATCCGGTAGATATGGCTCGTGGGCACGCCTTTGAGCTCGCGTTTCAGAAAATTATCGATGCGCTGGCCGGCCTGACCCGCGTCTATCGTCAGTTTGCGGACTGAATCGGGGCGGTTTTCAACCACTTTCGTCATGAACGGGATCATAAGGCCGTTTGAAGGTATCAGCTATCACTGATATATTTCTCTTTGCTCGGGGGATAAATTGGGAGTCGACACGCCTCCCACCCATGCGGGCCGAAAAGATTGCCAGGAACGAAGACACTGCGAGCGCGGCGTCAGCGCCGCTCGGAAACACCGATGAAGCTCGAATCTGCCGAGTGCTCCAATCTCTAACTGAACTATGTATGCACTCTTGAACAACCCTGTCGCCGCCATTCGATCATGGCCCGCGATGATGATGCTAATTCCCTGCTTCGGCCGGCCCACCTGGCGGGAGTACGCTGGACACGGGGACACCATCATCGCCTGCCGGTCGTTCAAACGCGCGGCGCGACATTCCAGAGAAACTTTTAATGAGAAGAATATTGGTCAACGCCACGCAGCAGGAAGAACTGCGCGTGGCCATGGTCGATGGTCAGAAGCTCTACGATCTCGACATCGAGCTCCCCTCTCGCGCGCAGAAGAAAGCGAATATATACAAGGGAGTCATATCGCGTATTGAACCCAGCCTCGAGGCCGCTTTCGTCAACTACGGCGCCGAGCGGCACGGCTTTCTGCCCTTCAAGGAAATCGCCCGCGACTTCCTGAGTCCGGAGCAGGCCGATGAGCCCGGCCGCCCGAACGTAAAGGACGGCATACAGGAAGGCCAGGAGCTGGTCGTTCAGGTCGAACGCGAGGAACGCGGCAACAAGGGCGCCGCGCTCACTACTTTTATCAGCCTGGCCGGGCGCTACCTCGTGCTCATGCCCAACAACCCACGGGCGGGCGGCGTGTCGCGCCGCATCGCGGGCGAGGAGCGCAACCTGGTCCGCGACGCGTTGGCCGAACTCACCGGCGCCGACGACGTGGGCGTGATCGTGCGTACCGCCGGTGTCGGCCGCTCGGGCGAAGAACTGCAGTGGGATCTCGACTACCTGCTGACGTTGTGGAGCGCGATCACCAAGGCCGCCGAGGAGAGGGCCGGGCCGTTTCTGATTTATCAGGAAAGCAACCTCATCATTCGCGCCCTGCGAGATCACCTGCGCAGCGACATCGGTGAGATCATCATCGATGACGAAGATGTCCATGTGCAGGCCAGGGAC
>JBPCXK010000758.1:0-5341 GCA_051008635.1 Gammaproteobacteria bacterium | reverse complement strand
AGTCATTCACTGGGTAGTGCTGTCCAGCCGTTGAAAGAGGTGGGCGTTCGGCAAATCGACAAAGGCCTTGGTGTGGCTGATGCTGTCCTGCTCGAGGCGCGCCTTGCTCCGTTGGGACACCGGTAGGCGAAGTGATATTTTAACAGCATTATCT
Source organism: Gammaproteobacteria bacterium (assembly GCA_051008635.1). Taxonomy (GTDB): domain Bacteria; phylum Pseudomonadota; class Gammaproteobacteria; order JBPCXK01; family JBPCXK01; genus JBPCXK01. Next base: position 5,187 of record JBPCXK010000758.1, on the reverse strand, counting down.
AATTTATTGTCAATCATTACTACACCATCGAGATACGTTTTGGAGGCTCGCCCGCCAGATTTGGGCAATGAGAAGGGTCTCAAACGGACAAAGATCAGTTGAGGCGGCCCAGTGCGTAATCCAACTCCCCAGACACCTCCCACATCCTATGACGACGAGTTCTACCGGGACATTCTCGATGGCATGTCGCGATATCTGGAAAGCGCTCTGCTCGCCGACGTCCTGCGCACGCTGTCACGCCTGCCAGTGTCGGACCTCGGCCCAGCGCTCAACAAAAATCAGATCGCCTGCAAGAAGTGGCTGCTGGACCAACTTTATCGAGCGGCCGGCGGCGAGTACGACACGGTGCACACGCTTGGCGGCTGGTATGGCGTGTTGTCCGCGTTGCTGCTGAACGACGCGCGCTTCGATATCGCCAAAGCGGTCAGCTACGATATCGATCCTGCGTGCGAGCCGGTGGCCCAAAGTCTGAACGGAACCCATGTGGGGCGCGGAAAGTTCGAGGCCGTGACCGCCGACATGCTCGATCTCGATTTCAATGCCAGCGATCACGCAAACGATGTCATCGTCAACACGAGCTGCGAGCACTTGTCGCGTTTCGATCAATGGTATGCGCGGCTACCGGGCGGTGCACTGCTTGTGCTTCAGTCGAACGACTACTACGCCATCGATGAGCACGTGAACTGTGTGCCTGATCTCGAAGCGTTCCAGCGGCAGGCCCCGATGCAGGACGTATTGTTTCAGGGCGAGCTGAAGCTCAAGAAATACACGCGGTTCATGTTGATCGGGCGGAAACGCGAATGAGGATCAAACCGGTCAGACTCGCGGCACAGTACGCTTTCGCTATTGGGCCCTGCGCGACGCGGCGGCGCCTTGCTGCGATATGCCGATCAAACTCTCAAAAGTGTGAAACCTCACCGCCGCCGATTCCTGTAACGCGGCTACCAGCGCATCGAACAAGTCAAAGGCAACGGCGTCCATCACCTTGTGGTGCAGCATGATGCCGATGCGGTCGAGTTGTTGTAGCTGAGCAGCAAGCTCGGCGGCGGTTTCCTGAGCCGGCCTCAAGCGCACAGCTCCTTTCCATGTAAACAAATCGAGCGTGATGGATATCTCACGGAATCCGTAGCCTGTTACGGGCTCTTTGCCCCGATCTTTCGAGAACACCGCGAAGCCAAGCTCGTCGAGCGCCTTGAGCGTATCGGCCGTGCAGCGGTTCCAGGGTGGTGTAAAGGCCGGATAAAACCGTTGGTCAAAAATTTCTTCCAGTAGCCTTTTGCCCCTGGCGATGTCGGCGTATTGCTGTTCGTAGTCGCGGCCGCCACCGAATTCGCACTTTTTGCCTTCTGTCTCATGATTGATGTGCCGCCAGCCGTGCTGATCGAGCTCCATTAGCACAGGGTCGAAGCCCTTGATCGTTTTGAGCATTGCGGCCCCTGCGTCCGTGAGCCTCCCCGGAATGATTTCGAGATTGACCGGCACCAGGCGCGCAAAGGCAACATCGAGCAGCTCCCGCAGTCGGTCCTCGTCTTCATCCACGTCGTCGTCACGGAAAAAGATTTCGACACGCTTACCGCGCTTCTCAAGATCCTCGAGCGCCGGAAAAAGAGATCGTTTTACGGTCTCACTGGCGCGGCCCCGCGCTATTGCGGGCCCGGCCGTCGCGCGGCCCGGCTCGAGCGTAGCAATCGCCTGAGCTGTATTGTTCGCGCCGTCGACGTCTACCTGTGAGGGGTCATCGGACCGCTCGGCCTCGAGCGACTGCTGAATCAGACCTCCCAGCGCGTGTGCCTCGAGGTCATCGGCACACAGTACTGTCAACACACCTCGCCCGGCGAGCTTTTGCGCGCGAATGGCTTGCTCGTCGTTACCGGCGCCGGCAAAGGGAAGCACCAGGGCCCGCACGCCGGTAGTCAGCACATTCATGCAGGTGTTGTAACCGGCCATACTGATGGATAAATCGGCGGCCTGCATGTATTTCAGGAAGTACGGTGTAAAACGGCGCAGCGTGATCTGGCGCTTCCCCGCGGCGCGGCGCCCCAATTCCGCAAACTGCTGGTCGGGGAGATACGGGCCGGTGAAAATGAGCAGTCGATGAGCCAGCCGCTCTTTCAACCACTCGCTGGCCTTGATCGCCGCGTCCAGCAGCTCATAACCCACCCTGCCGCCGCCGATGCTGGCCACAATGAGCTTGCCTTGTGTGTGCCTGCCGGCAAAGTCGTCGTCGACCTGTCCGTCGCGCGCTGTTTGCACGACGTAGCCTGTGTACACGATCGGAGCTCGCAGGTCGCCGGTGCGCGAAAACGTCTCATCGAGCGACTGAAACCGCGGATCCGCATGAATCAACAGCATATCGAAATAGCGATTCATGAGCGTGAGCACCCTCGTCTCGAAACGCGCCTGATCAGATTTCCTGACCAGAATGTCACGCAGGCTGCAGACTACCTTGCTCTGCCCGCCCGCGCGCCGAATGCGCGCGAGCAGCGGAACGAGCTCGTACCCGAATTGCCTGCGCCCGAACGGAAACAGCTCGACTACCAGAATTTCCGGCTGAAACGTCTCGTACTCCTCGAGCAGGAGCGTGCGGCGTGTGGCGCGTGTCTGCTCAATAGACAAGCCCCACGTGTCAGGCGACAGCGGCCTGAACTCTGTGTCCGTTTTGATTGGTGGCAACTGAGCAACGCGTACATGGGCGGGCACGTCGATTCCTTCAACCATCTCGCCGCCGTTGACAAAACAAACGTCGAAGCCATCCAGGGCGCGCAGAATTTCCAGGCTACGCACCAGATGCCCCATGCCCAACACATGTTGGCTATAGAACATCAGTTTTGTCATCCGTTTCTTTCAGCCATCAGCATCTGAAGCCATGGTAGCGCTTACCCTTGTGCCTGCCCGTCAGACGTATCGTCACCACAAGCGGTGTCGCGCCGAGGGTGACGGCATACAAAAACCTGGCGCGCGGCTCGATCTCATCCCACCTCGCTCGCGGCCAGCGCATCAGGGTGCCGAGAATGACGCGATTGGTCTGACGGTGCCCGACAATAAGCGACGCACCCGTGGCCGTTGTCACGATCTGCCCGAGGCGTGGAATGACGCGGCGCGCGAGATCGTTGAGCGTCTCACCACCCCTGACACGCGTGCGCCACTTGTCACGATCCCACTCCTGCCACATGTTGCGCGCCTCGGGATCCCGGTCATCGCGGAAACGGCCTTGCAAGACGCCCAGATTGAGTTCCTGTAGCGCTGCGTGCCGCTGAATGGCTACGCGCTGCGACGCGGCCGTTACTTGCGCGGTGGCCACTGTTCTGCTCAGCGTGCTCGTGTGAATGTGCGCAAGCGCAACGTCACGCAGTAGCTTTGCCAGGCTTAGACCCTGCTCAATACCAGTAGCTGACAGCCGCGGATTGAGCTGCCCGGAGATTCTGCTTTCAGCGTTCCACACACTCTCGCCGTGACGCACCAAAAAAAGTACGGTGCCCGGTTTTCCGCGTATCATGATCTGTTGACGACGCGAGTGAAGTTGGTGTGCACACGCATGCCTGTCATGATACCTGCAACGCGCGCCTGGTTCCCATTGCAAACCGCGCTCGACCAAAATCAACGACAGCGCAACAGGGAGAACATTGCAATGACCCATCGTAGTCACAGCACTCTTGAGCTCGAACCGGAGCACATGCGCGCGCTCGGTTATCGTGTGGTGGACATGCTCGTCGAGCACTACACGAGCCTGCCGGACAAACCCGTTACCGGTCATGCGAGCCGCCAGACAATGGAGGCGTTGCTGCACGAACCACCACCTGAGCTACCGGCCGACCCGGAGCATGTTCTCGCGCAACTCGAGCGCGATGTCTTTCCCAACAATATGTATGGCAACCACCCGCGCTTCTTCGCGTTCATCCCCGGGCCCAGCAGCTATATCGGCGCGCTTGGCGATGCGCTCGCTTCGGGGTTCAACGTCATCAACGCGTTGTGGAAGGAATCATCGGCAGCCACTCAGATCGAGCTGACGACCATCGACTGGTTGCGAGAACTTTGCGGACTGCCGGAAAGCGCAGGCGGTCTTTTTGTCAGCGGCGGCTCGGTGGCCAACCTTACTGCGCTGGCCGCGGCCCGCCAGACAAGGCTCGGTCACGAGTTTCACAACGCGGTAGTTTACTGTTCCGAACAAACACACGCCTCACTCAGCAAGGGTTTGCGGATACTCGGCTTCGCGCCGGAACGAGTGATCAGGATCGAAGTAGACCAGGCGTTCCGCCTGAGCATGGATGCCCTGACCCGGCAGGTCGTCCGGGACAAAGCCGAAAGTTTGCGCCCGTTTTGCGTTGTCGCCAACGCCGGCACGACGAACACCGGCGCCATCGATCCTTTGCCGGAGATCGCCGCGCTTTGCAAGCAACACGGGATGTGGTTTCACATCGACGGCGCATACGGCGCGGCGGCAGTGTTGACGGCAGAGGGACGCCGCGCGTTGAGTGGGCTCGAACTCGCGGACTCCGTCGCGATCGACCCGCACAAGTGGTTGTTTCAACCGTTCGAGATCGGTTGTGTAATCGTACGCGATGCCCGCTTGCTGCCGCAGGCTTTTGGCGCTGAGCATGAATACATGCAGGACGCCGCGGTCAACGACGGGGAGAGGGAAATTAATTTCTGCGACTACGGCATTCAGCTCTCACGCGGCTTCCGGGCGCTGAAACTTTGGATGTCCTTGAAGGTGTTCGGTCTGCGGGCGTTTCGTGAAGCCATCGAACGCGGTATGGCATTGGCCGAAACGGCCGAACAACTACTCGCGGAGCGATCGTGCTTCGAGATCGTCACGCCGGCGCAACTCGGCATCGTGAGTTTTCGTTACCTGCCACCGGCCGGTTCGGAACTCGACGCCGACTCCGTCAACGCAGGCATCGTCGAGGCCTGCATCGACGACGGCTACGCCATGGTCAGCAGCACCATACTGCGCAGCCAGACTGTTCTCAGGCTGTGCACCATCAACCCGCGCACGACAGGAGAAGAATTGCGAAAAACCGTAGAGCTGATCGCCCGCTGCGGGGATGAACTGGCCTTATCCTAGCCCGCATTTCTCACCACGGGGCGAGATGATCGCGCAGAGATTTGATTTCACAACGCATTTTCTGAAACGAGGAATACAGGTCGTATTTCCGAGAAGAAGAAAATGCGTTGTGGGATCAAAGA
>JBPCXK010000757.1:0-8035 GCA_051008635.1 Gammaproteobacteria bacterium | reverse complement strand
ATGCAGGCGGAGTTTGGTGCTGAGCGCAGCGAATCCAAACGAGCCGCAGCTTGTAGGCGCTACCGCACGTTGGGCTTCGCTGCGCTCAGCCCAACCTACAAACGTAGTTTAAACCGCCCCCCTGAAGCCGCTCCCGAAACGTATTAATACCGGTAGTAGTCCGGCTTGAAAGGTCCTTCGGTGGGTACGCCGATGTAATCCGCCTGCTCCTTGCTGAGCTTGCTGAGATGCACGCCCAGCCTGTCGAGGTGCAAGGCCGCGACTTTTTCGTCGAGGTTTTTGGGCAGCACATAGACCTGTTTGTCGTAATTGGCATGGTTATCCCACAGCTCGATTTGCGCGAGCACCTGATTGGTGAACGAGGCGCTCATGACGAAGCTCGGGTGGCCGGTCGCGCAACCCAGATTCACGAGTCGCCCTTCGGCGAGCACGATGATGCGTTTACCGTCCGGGAATTCGACCTCGTCGACCTGCGGCTTTACGTTGTGCCATTTGTAGTTGCGCAGGGCCTCGATCTGGATTTCCGAGTCGAAGGGGCCGATGTTGCACACGATGGCGCGGTCTTTCATCTCACGCATGTGATCGAGGGTGATTACATCAAGGTTACCGGTGGCCGTGACGAAGATGTCGCCGGTCGCGGCCATGTCGTCCATGGTCTGCACGTCATAACCTTCCATCGCCGCCTGCAGCGCGCAGATCGGATCGATTTCCGTGACGATTACACGGGCGCCCTGACTACGCAGGCTCGCCGCCGAACCCTTGCCGACGTCACCGTAACCGCACACCACGGCGACCTTGCCGGCGACCATGACGTCGGTCGCGCGCTTGATGCCGTCGACGAGACTTTCGCGACAACCATACAGATTATCGAATTTCGATTTAGTCACCGAGTCGTTGACGTTGATCGCCGGCACCTTCAGCGTCCCCGCCTTCGCCATCTCGTACAAACGATGCACGCCGGTAGTTGTCTCTTCCGAAAGTCCCTTCACGTCATCGAGCAGTGTCGGATACTTGTCGTGCATCACTGCTGTAAGGTCACCGCCATCGTCCAGGATCATGTTGGGGCGCCAGCCGTTCGGGCCTTCTATTGTCTGATCGATGCACCACCAGAATTGTTCTTCCGTCTCGCCCTTCCATGCAAACACCGGAATACCTTCGGCGGCGATTGCCGCTGCGGCCTGATCCTGCGTGGAGAAGATGTTGCAGGAGCTCCAGCGGATTTCCGCGCCGAGGTCGATCAACGTTTCGATCAACACCGCGGTCTGAATAGTCATATGCAGACACCCGGCGATACGCGCGCCGGCCAGCGGATTCTTGCCCGCATGCTCCTCGCGCAGCGCCATGAGGCCGGGCATCTCCGTCTCAGCGATGGCGATTTCCTTGCGGCCCCAATCGGCGAGCCCGATGTCTGCTACCTTGTAGTCGTCGAATCCGTTGGCGATGGCGGTGCTGCTTACGTTGCTCATTCCGTTTACCTTTAAAGTGCTGACTTGAGACTGTCGACCAGATCGGTCTTTTCCCAGGAGAAGCCACCATCGGCTTCCGGCTCGCGGCCAAAATGACCGTAGGCGGCGGTGCGCGCGTAGATCGGTTTGTTCAGGTCCAGGTGCTCGCGGATGCCGCGCGGTGAGAGGTCGACGAGTTCCTGCAGCACCTTCGAGAGCTCGTCTTCGTCGACTTGTCCGGTACCGTTGGTGTTGATGTACACCGACAATGGCTTCGCCACGCCGATCGCGTAAGCGAGCTGAATGGTGCATTTGTCGGCCAGGCCCGCGGCCACGACATTTTTGGCGAGGTAGCGCGCGGCATACGCGGCCGAGCGGTCCACCTTGGTCGGATCCTTGCCGGAAAACGCGCCGCCACCGTGTGGTGAAGCACCGCCGTATGTATCGACGATGATCTTGCGACCGGTCAGCCCGCAATCTCCGTCCGGACCGCCGATGACGAAGCGTCCGGTAGGATTGACGTAAAAGTCATCCTCTGGGCACATCCAGCCATTGGGCAGGGCTCTTTCCACATAGGGTCGCACGAGTTCGCGCACATCATCTTGATCGAGTTTTTCGTCGTGCTGTGTGGAGACCACCACCGACGTGGCGCGCACCGGCTTGCCGTTTTCGTATTGCAGCGTGACCTGACTCTTGGAGTCCGGGCCGAGCCCCGGCGCCTTGCCGGCGTGGCGGTCGTCCGCCATCAGTTTGAGAATCTGGTGCGACAGATGAATGGGTGCCGGCATCAGCACGTCCGTCTCGCGGCAGGCGTAGCCGAACATCAAACCCTGATCGCCCGCGCCTTCGTCTTTGTTGCCAGCGGCGTCCACGCCCTGAGCGATGTCGCCCGACTGTTTGTGCAGATGGACTTCAACGTGTGAGTGCTTCCAGTGAAAGCCGTCCTGCTCGTAACCAATGTCCTTGACCGCGCCGCGCGCCATGTCCGCGATATCGTTTGCCGTAATCGAATCCGGCCCCCGAACCTCGCCCGCCAGGACAATTCGGTTGGTCGTGCATAGCGTTTCGCAAGCCACCCGCGCATAGGGCTCGGCGGCGAGGTAGGTATCGACAACGGCATCAGATATCCGGTCGCAGACCTTGTCCGGATGCCCCTCGGACACGGACTCGCTGGTGAAAAGATAATCGGATTTCGACATAAATGTTCCTTGTTCTGTGCCGTTAGCTCGTAGTTTGGGTGTCCAGGGTGGCGGTGGGCCAGCCGAGCCCGCAACTGTACTCAATTCCCTATGGTGTTGAAAGAGTCTCGATCGACGAATGTGTGCAGGAGCGTGGGCCACAGACCGGCGCTTGCCGAGGCCGCGCATGAGTTTTTCGGCGACAGAAAGACAAGATACTCGCGGCGACGCTGTCGCAGCAGGCGCTTAGAAAAACCCTGGAGCCCGCAGACGTGTTAGGTACCGTGATGTATCTGGCGAGCGAGCAAAGCGCGCACACGACCGGCCAGACGCTGATGGTCGATGGCGGGACGGTTTTCTGTGAGCGCTTCCGGATCCCGGATAAATGCTGAACGCATTTTCCGGGATGACGACGCGGGGTTGGCAAAACGATTGGTGGAGCCGAGGAGGATCGAACTCCCGACCTCTGCATTGCGAATGCGATTCGAGCACTTTTCGCAACAGGCAGTTACGTTTTAAATCGATAGGTTAGTTGTACCGCTTGGTACCTGTTTCGTACCGATTTATAATCACCGTGCACTTATAAGTGCGAAACGCATGACCGTTTGTGGCGGGCGTTAAAGGCGGCACTTTTCAGCTCGACACCGAGGCCCGCGTGCCGAGCCGGGAATAGCCAAGTTGGCCAGCGCGAACTATGACCAGCGAGAGTGTCTAGTATCTGTACACTCCTCGTGAGCACCCCGACGTGATTCTTAGTATAATTCTTGACTGATGATTTCAACTGTTATCCGAAAACGGTGACATGCTGGCATTCCTGACAAAACGCTTCCTTTACGGTTACGGCTCTGTCCTTGATATTGGCGCGAGGCCGAATCGCTATGAGCCCTTCACCGCGCCGCCTCGTGCCTTATGGCAGGACTGGGCTAACATCGGGGCTGATCTCGAACGGAGCGCGTCTTTTGTAGCTAACCCGCCAAGCGATGATCCAGTAAGACTATCAAAACCGGGCCTCTCGACCGCAGATGAGCGATCCGCCTGACCCGCCTGCCTCGCCTGACAAAACTCCTGCGAACACATCCTCCGGGGCTCAGCTTCCGGCCGCAGACGACAATCCGACTTCGGTTTCCTCCCGCGCAGAAGAAGGCGCAGTTAACGTTGAACGGCTACCCCGTGCGGCTCTACGGGAGATCATCGAGCAACGTTACGCCGGACCGATACCACCCGCCAGCGAACTCAAGGCCTACGATGAAATCGTGCCAGGCGCCGCCGATCGAATTATCAAAATGGCAGAGAAGGAGCAGACCAATCGACATGCCGCGGCTGGCAAAGCATTAGACGCCGAGATTGATGATACCCGGCGAGGGCAGATGTTCGGGCTGGCGATTGGCATAACGGCTATCGTCAGTGGCACCATACTAGGTCTTGCAGGTCATCCAGCAGCCGGCTCGCTGATTTCGTTAACTGCGCTTGCCAGCCTCGTCACAGCGTTTATTCTTGGCCGATCAGGATGGGTCAAGGCGAACGCCGATAGCGAGAAGGCGCAAGACTAGTCTAGCCGGCCCGCGGCCGCGTTCTCTTTACTATAGGCATCGTAGCGTTTGGCTGACATAGATCGATCCGCCCACACTTGCGAAGATCATGATAGGTGTGAGGTCGACGAGATCGCGAGGTAAGTGATTGATTCTATTGGTGGAGCCGAGGAGGATCGAACTCCCGACCTCTGCATTGCGAACGCAGCGCTCTCCCAGCTGAGCTACGGCCCCACCTGAACTCTGATTTTACTCTGCTGCGGCGTGTGTCGCCAGCGGCGGTTACACTAAACGCTTCTGATGGTTGTAGTACTGGAAGTAGCTGAGGGGGTCCATCAGGTTGTAGCGCGTTTGCAGGCGCAGGACGCTGGAGGCGGGGAAGGAGTCTTGCAGGCTCCGGTGGACTGTTTCCGCATTGGGACGCTCGGCAAACTCGGCGGCGATGAGTTTGTAGGCACGGGATCCAAGCTCGTCGACGACGATGTACGAGATGATCGTTTTCTCCATTCCAACTCCCTGGAACGAATCCGGTAGCACGAATCGCGTCATATGTTAGCCGATGCGCCCAGGAGAGCTGGTGCTGCGGTGTACAAACCGCGCAGTCGAATCGACAAACGGTCCCTTAGTGCCTTACCACTGAAATCTTGTACAAAAATACCAGGAATTTTCAGCCGGCGGTTGCGCACAAGCGAGGCGGACTTTTCCACGCCTTGTCCACGGCCGCGCGCCTCAAACGCTGGCGAAGCGGTGGTAAAGTCCGCCGTTGAGGGGGCACAAGTTTGGTTCCGGCGATGCCGGGTTAGGGTTCGCGTCAAAATAAATTTACATTTCTCGGCGAGTCGCTCAGGCGCGTCCTGCGCGCGCGACACTTGCACATCCATGTGCGGCGTCAGGCGCCCGCGCGGCAAGGCGCGAGGCGGGCGAATAGCCGGCCTATATGGACCTTCGAAGCAACACCGCCGCGCCGGATGGATGGGCGGCGAGAAATGTGAAGTTATTTTGACGCGAGCCCTTACAGCACGGTCAAGCCGAGCACGAACCACACAGCGAAGATCGCAGCGACGGTGAAAAATATCGCAGATGCCTGCTTGTTGGAATCGCGTATGACATAGCCGGCGATGCCAGCGGCCAGCGCCAGTACGAGCAAGATCGTGACGCCTTTCACGGAGTTACGGCTGACCGGTTTCCGCGTTCAGGCTGTAAGGGAGATCCCTGATTTCCAGCGCGGCCCCTGCGTTGGCGAGCCGCAACTCGTCGTGTTCGGCGTTTTCGATTCGCAACACCGCGAGCGCGGCGACTCCGCCATCGGGATGCGGTTGGGCATCGACGATCTGGCCCTTGGCCTCCGCGCGCTGGTCGCCCTCGGCGAAGACCTCGTCGCCGGCGTGCGGCAGCGCGTCCGTATCGAGCCGCACGCGATACATACGGCGCTTGAGCTTGCCGAGATAGTGCATGCGCGCCACGACCTCCTGACCGGGGTAGCAGCCTTTGCTGAAGCTCACGCCATCGATCAGATCCATGTTGGCCATTTGCGGGACGAAGGCCTCGCTGGTCGCGGGAAAGATGGTCGGAATCCCAGCCATGATGTCTAACAGCGCCCACGGTGAGGCGCCGACCGGCGCGCCGCGCACATTGAGCTTGTCCCAGAGGGCCTTCATTGCTTCGAGCTCGCCGTAGATCTCGAAGCGCGGATGCGGCCCCTGTATGCGGATCACGGTGCAACCGTTTGTGGTTAAACAGTCGTTAACCTGGGCGGGCGCCTTGTCGAGCGCGGTTTCGAGCTCCTTCACAGCACCCGGACCCGAATACCCCACGTGCACAAGCGAATCGCTTGCGTCTTCGAGCGTGACTTTTGACATGAGGACAAACATCTTGAGCCGCTTGAGCGTGGGCTCGAGCATCTCGCGCGGTAGCCGTAGATAGTACGTGCCCGCGCGTTGGAAAACGCGAAACGCCGCCAGCATGCGTCCCTTGGGATTGCAGTAGGCGCTGAGCTGACTCTGATACTCACTCACCTGCGCGACGTCGCTGCTGAGCTGACTCTGCAGAAATTTGGTTGCGTCATCACCGTAGGCGCAGATCAGGCCCTCGTGGGAAAGATCGCAAAGCACGTCGCCGGTGGTCACTACGCGTTTTTCGCGTTCCGGGTTGCCGAAACTCACCACGCGGCCACCCTCCAGCTCCACGCCGGCATGAGTCAAGAATTCGCGCCACTCTGGTTTCATCGCTCGTTCCTTCCTGTGGATCGTGAAGATCGAATATAGACAAACTCTGTGTTGTTGTCAGCCGGACATGCGGCTATACACTCTCCTGATGGCAACCTATACTATCGAAAAGTCTGATCGGTGGAGGCGAATTTTCGGCGCCGCGTGGTCGTGGTCTGTAACGAGAATCGCAGTCCTGCGGGCTTGCGCGGCTGGTCCGTGTAATATCCAGCCGTGTATCAAGGTCTTACTGTGGTGCGGCGCGTACTGCGTAGCGGGAGTGCGTGACAGGCGCGCAAGTGGCCGCCAGCTACTATCCGTGATCACTCGACGAGGTTAGCGACCAGATGGAACCCAGCCAGCGGCCGTTGTCACCGCATTTGCAAGTCTACCGTTTGCCGCTGACGGTAGTATTGTCCATCACCCACCGTATCACTGGCGCCGCTCTCTCGATCGGTGTTTTGCTGCTGATAGCCACCGTGACCGCGGCGGCGGCCGGGCCCGAAGCTTATGCAGGCATGCATGCGTTTTTGGCTTCATGGTTCGGTCAGCTGTTGCTGTTTCTATGGACGCTCGCGCTGTATTTCCATTTCTGTAACGGCATCAGGCATTTGTTCTGGGATGCCGGTTATGGTTTCGAGCTGCCCGTTGTCGACAAGACCTCCTACGGTGTCATCGCCGGGTCAGCGGGGCTGACTCTGGTTACGTGGATAGTGGCCGTTGCCGTCGGCGGGCTGACATGAATCTGCGCACACCGCTGTCGCAGGCCAGGGGCCTCGGCGCCGCCAAAGAGGGCGCCTCTCACTGGTGGCATCAGCGCCTGACCGCGCTGGCGCTCGTGCCGCTGGTGTTGTGGTTCGCGTTTGCGGTGGCCTCCATAGGTCACGCAGACCATGCAACGCTTACCGCATGGGTCGGCTCACCGTTTGTTACTGTTTTGCTGATCTTGCTCATCGGCAGCGGCTGTTATCACATGCAGCTCGGGATGCAGGTCATACTCGAAGACTACATTCATACCGAATGGTTGAAGCTGAGCAGCGTGATCGCCTCCAATTTCGCAAGCGTCCTGCTCGCGGTAATCGGCATCGTTTCCGTTTTGAAAATCTCGTTCGCGGCTTGAGCAATGTTGACCGGCGACTACAAACTTGTCGAGCACAAGTACGATGTCGTCGTCGTCGGCGCGGGTGGGGCAGGCTTGCGCGCGACCTTCGGCATGGCGGTGGAAGGTTTGTCCACGGCGTGCATTACCAAGGTCTTTCCCACCCGCAGTCACACCGTCGCGGCGCAGGGCGGCATGAGCGCTTCGCTAGGCAACATGGGCGAGGACGACTGGCGTTGGCACATGTACGACACGGTCAAGGGCTCGGACTGGCTGGGTGATCAGGACGCAATCGAGTTCATGTGCCGGGAAGCGCCGGCGTCGGTTATCGAGCTCGAACACTATGGCGTGCCGTTTTCGCGCACCGAGGACGGGCGCATCTACCAGCGTCCGTTCGGCGGCATGACCACGCACTTTGGTGAGGGAACTGCGCAACGTACCTGTGCCGCCGCAGACCGGACCGGTCATGCAATGTTACATACGCTTTATCAGCAGTCACTGAAGCATGATGCTGAGTTTTACATTGAGTATTTCGCTGTCGAGTTGATGATGGAGGATGGCGTATGTCGTGGTGTCGTTG
>JBPCXK010000756.1:0-4176 GCA_051008635.1 Gammaproteobacteria bacterium | reverse complement strand
AGACATCGGCAGAGTGTGGGATGGTAGCAGCCCGTCAGCGCCAACAAGATCGATGTAACAGACACAGCGTTGCCGGATCATGAAACCCACAATGCCATTCCCGTGCATGGAGCAATGGACCCCAAGTCAAGCGCTTGCCGCCTACAGTTGGCGCAGTGGGTCTTGTCCGGGCCCAAGGATGCGAAGGATCAATACGTCGTCCCCATCCAAGCGGTAATATATTGCATGGGACTTGTGCACAAAGCGACGAACGTTCGGTCTGATATGGCCCTGGTCGCTGCCGATCAACGGGTTCTCAGCCAATAGCTGAAAAGCCCGCTTGAGTCCGTCTTTGTAAACGCGGGCCTGCTCAAGGCCGAATTTCTCGATGGTGTAGTCGGCGATCTCGTCGAGGTCAGCTTCAGCATCACAGAGCAACCAGTACTCAGCCATTCTTGGCGCGATACCGCTCTTCGGCCGCCGCCCAAATTTCCTCTACGGTGCGCTTACTGATCCCACCGGCTTCAGTTTTCTCCAGCATTCGCCGAAGCTCGGCTTCCGCTTTGTTGCGTGTTTGATCGCGGCGCACCAAGTCGCGAAAATACTCGCTGTCGTTGCCGTAGTCGCCGCTTTCGATCTGTGCTCGAACATACTCCTCCTGCTTGTTCGTGATTGTGATCGTTTTTCGGGTCATCGACATTTCGCCCTCCTAAGCAAGTGGGTGCGATAGTATGTGAATATATCATACTTTCGTCATAATAGTGCCACCTTGATCGGACAACGCGTGACACTGCGTTATGACCCTTCACGACCTGATGCGCCGGTACAGGTGTGTTGTTTGGCCATATTAGTCACTCCGTAATCGATTGATATCGGCCTCGAAATCCTGAATCATCTCTTCGATTGTGGACAAAGTCGTATTTTTCTTCGGTATCGCCATAGTGCCGATGGTCGCCCTTGCCCCGCTCGTTGTCATACCGTACGAGGGATTGGCCGGGTCGAAAGCAGCGGCGTCTATCGGCACCGGCTGTTGGGCTTCGCTGCGCTCAGCGCCAACCTACGCCCTGCATTCGAGTTTAACGGGGGGCGCCACTGTTGCTTCGGTTGCGAAATCGGACACAGACATCCGGGGGAACCGCCTCAGAGGGTATCGCTGACGCGGGTTTTGTAGGGTGGTGTCGTTTGGCTTTTGCGCAGCCGCAAGCGCCGTTCAAGTCTTCGATTTGCGTCGCCGCGCCGTCTTTGTCCTGGCCGCCTTCCTGGCCGCCACTTTGCCACGCGCAGTGGTGTGCTCGATCGATGGTCTGGCAACCGAGGCTTCGTGTATCAGCAGCTCAACGCAGCCATCGCTCGCGCTGGCCGAAGCCTCATCCAGCACTTCGGCGGCCCACGTGTTGAGACTCTTACCGGCGAGTGCTGCCGCCGCGCACGCTCGGCGATGCAGCTCGGGGCTGGTGCGCAGGACGAACTTGCCGGAGTACGGCTTATCCGGCGATTCCCCGCGCTCCTTACAGAATGCCACATAGTCATCGACAGAGTCGTGGAACGCCTGTTCCAGCTCGTCCACCGCGCGGGCCTGGAAGGTAATAACATCACGCACATTGACGACCTCGCCGTGCAACAGGCGGGCCTCACTGTCGTACTCGACCTTCCCGATATACCCCTTGTACTGCATCATGGTCATGGTGTGACTCCGGCCTCCGTCAGAAATCGTCGCATCGATTTGACCGCACCTTTGTCGGTCTCCTTTTGCGGGTGCGGCCGATGGAAAACCGCACGTCTTCCATGGAGCGCTATCCGCACACGTGACCCGCGCCCCTGCGTCACCTCGGCTCCCAGCGCCGTCAGTAATGCCTCGATGTCCGTCCACGCTATGCTTCCTCGTGTCGGCTCGGCGAAGACGGCGGCCAATGACCGCTGGTGTTTGCGAGAAAGACCCTCAGGCATATAGTGATATCATATCATGATACTATATATGTTGTTGAGAGGTGTTCTTTTTTGCAAAGTATTGGTGGGGTTCGCTGCGCTCACCGCCACCCTACGGGTGCTGTCGTTCGGCTTTTGCGGAAGCTGAACCTTCTACGACCGCATTCGAGTGTCGGTCCGCAAACGAGTTGCCGGTTCCGCTGCGGGGCGCAATAGCGATAGCGTATTACGCCGAATCCGGCGTGGTGGCCGTGCGGTGCCATACGCTGGCGCTGTTGCACCCTGCGTGTTTTTCGCGCATATCGAAGTTTGTGGACGGGAACCAGGAATGGCTTCTCCCCGTTTCGTCGTTTATCGCAAGCGCTTACTGAACTGACCCGACGTTGTCCGTCGCCGACGAGACCGACATCGGCTCGGAAGCCCTCAAACCAGTGGGTTTATCGCCCTTAGATCCTTAAACCGGGAGAAATCCCGATCCGCGGTCCACAATGCCTTGACACCATTTTGCAGGCATATGGCAGCGATGCGCGCGTCGTGGAACCTGGGACCGGAGGTTTTGCTAGCCAGCGCCGTGGTTCTTAGAGTGGGCCAGTAGCCGTCTTTATTCTCCAATCAGGTGCAGGCTGGGACTTTTCATCCATGATTCCACCTGCTCGAGAGCCAGTTGTAACGGAGAGGGAGGATCGTAAATCCTTGGATGAGTGCAGATCGCCAGGAATTCATGAATGCAAGGCCATGGTATGGCCCACTCGTCCCTGGATTCAGCGAGCGAGGTGAGGCAATCGTCAGCACCGGAGAACCAGGATGAATCTTCGCGATGCGCGTACACCAGGATATTAGTATCGACAGCGATCATCCGCCATGGTCTTCGTAGGCGCGCTCTCGCATTGCGCCCCAGTCGCCTTCTTCAAGACCTGTTTGCAAACCGCGGCCCTTGAACGTTTTCCTGCTCAGTCTAAACGGTTCTCGTTCGTGCTTCCGGCGCTCCTCCAGAAATTGCCGGAGCGCCATTTCGAAGACATCCCGCAGGCTTGTGTTGGTGCTGGCGGCCGTCTTCCTCGCTTCGGCCAGCAACGCATCATTTATCTCCATCGTTGTCTTCATACGGGTACCTATATTCTCAAAACCATAAATATGGGCGATTCTAGCAGATGGCAGGGATCTCCCTGCATCCATCAGCTCGCTGAAGTTCTTCGGCGGCGGGGTGGGCATGAGCACCGACGCCGGCCGGGCCACAGGACCATGGTGGCGGTTATTGCTGGGGGCGCCACTGTTGCTTCGGTTGCGAAATCGGACACCCGACATCCGGGTGGAAACCGCATCAGAGGGTGTCGCGAACGCGGGTTTCGTAGGGTGGGTGTCGTTTGGCTTTTGCGCAGCCGCAAGCGCCGTTCAAGTCTTCGATTTGCGTCGCCGAGCCGTCTTCGTCCTGGCCGCCACTTTTGCCACGCGCAGTGGTGTGCTCGATCGATGGTCTGGCAACCCGGACTATCTCATCAGCCGCGGTATCGCCACAAACCGCGTTGCCACCCGCGGTTTCGGCGAGACTCAACCAATCGCGAGCAACGCCAACGAAGCCGGCCGATCGCGGAACCGGCGGTGCGAGATTATCGTGGTGCCGTAGGTTGGGCTGAGCCGTTGCCCAGAGATACCCCTGCTACGTAACCACGCAGTTTTTCCAAACGGAGATTCACACCGGTATCGGGAGGCGTGCATCCTCCACGCGGTTGTTCGTAGCCGCTACCGTAGTCAGCTATAAAGAGGCGAGAACCCTCAAGAGTATGATGGGTTTGGAAAGTATCCGAATCACCATAACGTAGGAGGTATTCTCGCCATGAACAAGCGTAGCTATCAGGCGCACAAAGTCAATCGGATTAACTGGCCAGCACTGAGTCGCAAAGCGGCTGGCCAGGCGCTGGTGCTGGCGAGCGACGTGGCCAAGGAGGAGCAGTACGCGGTGGTGATGGGTGGTGATCGTCAGTTGCTGGTTGAGCGTGAGCACGGTATTTGAGGGAGTGTTGGGCAAATTGATTGAGGGAGAGTGCAGCGCACAGGCGATTGACGGCGCACAGCTTCAGTGGCGAACGTGGACGAGCGCCGGTGGATTGTCACCGGTCGAGGTCTGGCTCGGGCGCGCTATTAGCTAGACGTCAGAATGGAGTATCACAGTGGTCTTCGGGCTCGGCGTGACCCGGACCGGCGTGTGGCCACGCGTCGTTGGGCGAGCGCGGCGGTTGCTGATGATGCAAGGTCTCGATCAAATTGTGCAAT
>JBPCXK010000755.1:0-6747 GCA_051008635.1 Gammaproteobacteria bacterium | reverse complement strand
TGGCACATCCCCTGGCCTGTCGAGCGCGAGGAAATCGTGCAGTTCGACCGGGTTAGCAGCGTACAGCACAAGGCGACAATGCTGACCGAGGACGAGAACATCGTAGATGTCGAGTTGGCCGTGCAGTATCTCGTCAACGACGCTCCCAATTTTTTGTTCAACGTCCGGGACGATCTGGCAGAACGCAACCCGGAACAACGCGCGGACCAGTCTGTCGTACAGGCGCTGGAGAGCGCGGTGCGCGAGGTCGTCGGCAAGAGCAAGATGGACTTTATTCTGGGTGAAGGCCGGGCCGAAATCGCGGCCAACACCAAGACACGGATGCAGGAAATGCTTGATGATTACGGCCGCGGCGTCGTCGTCACGACCGTGAACATGCAGCAGGCCCAACCGCCGGAGCAAGTGCAGGCCGCGTTCGACGATGCCATCAAGGCGCGTGAAGACCAGGTCCGCTTCCGCAACAAGGCTGAAGCCTACTCCAACGACATCATTCCGCAAGCCCGCGGTCGGGCGGCGCGCCTTGAGCAGGAGTCCAATGCGTACAGAGATCGCGTCATTGCCCGCTCCGAGGGCGAGGCCGCGCGTTTCGAAAAATTACTGGCCGAATACGAAAAGGCGCCGGGAGTCACCCGCGAGCGTTTATACCTGGATGCGGTGGAATCCGTGCTCTCCAAAAGCTCGAAAGTCATGCTCGATGTCGAGGGCGGCAACAATCTGCTCTACCTGCCGCTGGATCGGCTGATCCAGGAGGGCGGCAGCCGCCGCGCCGCGGCCCCGGGGCTCGACGACTCCCTCGACCTCAGTGGCGTCCTGGATAACCAGAGCGGCCAGTCCTCGCGTGGCCGAGAGGTGCGCTGATCATGAGCCTGAAAACTTTCGGTATCATCGGCGCGATCATCGCGCTCGCGATTTGGGCGTCGACCTACACCGTGCAACAGTACGAAAAGGCGATTTTGTTTCAACTCGGTGAGATAAAGCGGGACGACATCAAACCCGGCCTGCATTTCAAACTCCCATTCCTGAACAACGTGCGCACGTTCGATGCGCGGATACTCACGCTCGACGCGCAGCCCGAGCGGTTTCTCACCGTCGAGAAAAAGAACGTCAGAGTGGACTTTTTCGTCAAATGGCGCATCGACGAAGTTGGTCAATACTTCCGCGCGACCCGCGGCGAGGAGAGCAACGCAGAGAACCGTCTGGCGCAGATAATAAAGGACGGACTGCGCAACGAGTTCGGGCGGCGTACGATCCGGCAAGCCGTGTCTGGCGAGCGCCGTGAGATCATGGACAATCTGGAGCAGAAGGCCGATGTTTTGGCCAAGGCTCTCGGTATCAGGATCGTCGACGTGCGCATCAGTCAGATCAACCTGCCCGACGAAGTCAGCGATTCGGTATATCAGCGTATGAGCGCCGAGCGCGAACGCGTGGCCAAGGACTTTCGCGCTCGTGGTTTGGAGGTGGCGGAGAAAATTCGCGCCGAGGCCGATCGCGAACGCACCGTCATACTGGCTAACGCCTACCGCGACGCCGAGCAGATTCGTGGCGACGGCGACGCCAGGGCCGCGGAGTTGTACGCCGGGGCCTATGGCAAGAATCCGGAGTTCTATTCCTTTTACCGCAGCCTGAACGCCTATCGGGAGGCCTTCAGTGGCAAGAACGATATGCTCATCCTGGACCCGGGTGGCGACTTCTTTCGATACTTCAACAAATCGAACCCACAAGACCAGCGGCAGCCGGACAGCGGGCAGGCGCAGGGGCAGGCAGGCGTGCAGTCCGGTCTCGTGGAGCCGAAACAGGCAGACTCACAGTAGTTCGCGCGGGTGGCTGCGCGCAATACGCTAAATGTGGAACGATCTGCTCGCCGCGGTTGCCTTGCTGTTGATCGTCGAGGGGATCATTCCATTTCTCAGTCCGCAGCGGTTTCGGCAAACGCTTGAGCAGATAGCGCAGCTGCCGCAGCGGGTGTTGCGCCACGTGGGTCTCGCCAGCATGATCGCCGGCGTCGTGTTGCTGTATTTCGTCCGCCAGTTCTGATCACACATGACCCAGAACCGCTGGCTGTTACCGGAAGGTATCGAGGAGGCGCTGCCCGTGCAAGCGCAGCGGCTGGAGTCGTTTCGTCGCCGTTTGCTGGATCTCTACCACAGCTGGGGCTATGAGCTCGTCATGCCTCCGTTTATCGAGTACGTAGAGTCCTTGCTCGCGGGCATGGGCAGCGACATGGATTTGCAAACCTTCAAGCTCACCGACCAGCTCAGTGGCCGCTCGCTCGGGGTGCGTGCGGACATGACACCGCAGGTCGCACGCATTGACGCGCACATGCTCAAGCGTGACGCGCCGGCCAGGCTTTGCTATCTGGGGACCGTGTTGCACGCGCGGCCGGAAGTCACGGGCGGCACCCGCAGCCCGCTACAGCTTGGCGCCGAGCTGTATGGCCATAGCGGCGCCGACAGCGACATCGAGATCGTTGGTTTGATGCTGGAGACGCTGCGCACGATGAGTTTCACGAGCGTGCATCTCGATTTGGGCCACGTCGGCATCTACCGCAACCTTGCACTGCGGGCCGGCCTCGATGCCACGCAGGAATCCGCCTTGTTCGATATGCTGTTGCGCAAGGCGCTGCCCGAGATACGGGAGTATCTACAAGGCGCTGATATCCCCGGGGAGTTCCGTGACATGTTTCTTGCGCTGGCGGAGCTCAACGGTGGCGCAGAAGTGATCGCGCAGGCCAGGCGCACGCTCAGCGGCGCAGGGCCCGACGTCGAGCAGGCGCTGGATTATCTGGAAACCGTTGCTCAAGGCGTCAAATCACGGGCACAAGACATCGATCTGTGTTTCGATCTCGCGGAGCTGCGCGGCTATCATTATCACACCGGCGTCGTGTTCGCTGCGTTCGTGCCGGGCCATGGGCAAGAGCTCGCCCGCGGCGGACGCTATGACGACATAGGCAAATCATTCGGCCGCGCCAGGCCGGCGACCGGCTTTAGCGCCGACCTGCGCGCGCTACTGGACCTTTCGCCAGCCAAGCACGATGTGCCAGTGCATGGCATATTTGTACCGCAGCCCGATGATGCGACTGCACAAGCGGAGATTCGGCGCTTGCGCGCGAGCGGCGAGCGCGTCATCTGCTCCTTGAGTGGACAACAGGGGGGAGCGAGGGAGGCGGGTTGCGATCGCAAACTCGTCAAACGAGAACAGCAGTGGATTGTGGTCGAAGTGGAGTGATGGGCAAAAACGTCGTCGTGTTGGGCACCCAGTGGGGGGATGAGGGCAAGGGCAAGGTCGTCGATCTGCTGACTGAGAGCGCCGCTGCGGTCGTGCGATTTCAGGGCGGGCACAACGCCGGTCATACATTGGTGATCGGCGAGGACAAGATCGTTTTGCATCTGATTCCGTCCGGCGTTCTGCGTGACGGCTTCGAGTGTTTCATCGGCAACGGGGTCGTGCTGTCGCCGCGGGCGCTGCTGGAAGAAATGGATGATCTCGCGGGCCGCGGCGTACCCGCGAGCGAACGCATTCTCATATCCGAGGCCTGCCCGTTGCTGTTGCCGTACCATGCGGCGCTCGACCTTGCGCGAGAAAAGGCGCGTGGCCAAATGGCGATCGGCACGACAGGACGCGGCATTGGCCCGGCCTATGAGGACAAGGTCGCTCGCCGGGGCTTGCGTGCGGCCGATTTGCTCGATCCGGTGCGGTTTGCGGATAATCTGCGCGACGTACTCGACTATCACAATTTCGTGTTGACGCGCTATTTCAAAACCGAGCCCTGCGATTTTCACACGGTTCACGACGAGACGCTGGAGATGGCTGAGGTCATCAGGCCGATGATCACCGACGTGCCGCAGCGCCTGGCGCAACTGCGCCGGGAGGGCAAAAGCATCTTGTTCGAGGGTGCGCAGGGCGCGCTGTTGGATATCGATCATGGCACTTATCCGTTTGTGACCTCGTCGAACACCACTGCGGGCGGAGTGTGTAGCGGGGCCGGGGTCGCACCGAACGCACTCGATTATGTGCTCGGCATTACCAAGGCTTATACGACCCGTGTCGGCGCGGGTCCGTTTCCAACCGAGCTGTTCGACAGTGTCGGCGAACGGTTGGCCGCGCGCGGCGATGAGTTTGGGGCCACCACTGGCCGGCCGCGCCGCTGCGGGTGGCTCGACGCCGTGGCGCTCAAGCGCGCCATCGCGGTCAACGGCGTCACCGGTCTGTGCGTGACCAAGCTGGACGTGTTGGACGGCCTGGAAACGATTCGTCTTTGTGTCAGCTACGACGGTGAGGATGCCATGCCCATGGGTGCGCACGCGCTCGACCATTGCCAGCCGGTCTATGACGAGTTTGCAGGCTGGGCCGAATCAACGCGAGGGCTGCGTTCGGCGGAGGATCTGCCAGCCAACGCGCGCGCCTATCTGCACGGTGTCGAGGATATCCTTTCAACGCCTATCGACATGATTTCCACGGGTCCGGAGCGTGACGAAAACATCATATTACGCCACCCCTTTGATTGACCTGCAGGTGTTGGCCTTGTCGCGCGGGATTAAATCGGTTAATACTGGCGCAGGTTAAAGAGGGCATAGTCAACGAAAAAAGGGTTCGGGATCGTGATCGGTAATATTCCCTTGTTTTCGAGTCTCACCGTGGAGGAGCTCGGCACCATCGAGCGTCACTCGAGTACACGTTCGTTTCGCAAAAATACGGTCATCGTCCACAAGGGGGACCGTACCGACTCCCTGTTTGTCATCCAGTCCGGCAAGGTCAAGGTCTACAACGACGACGAACAGGGCAAGGAAATCATTCTCAATATCCTTACGGCGGGCGATTTTTTCGGCGAGCTGGCGCTGCTTGGTGAGACGCCGCGCACGGCGACAGTGCTCACACTGGAAGAAAGTGTGTTCACGATCATTTCGCGGGCCGAGTTTCTGGAGTGGATGAAGCGCTGTCCGGACATCACCCTCAAGATCATCAACGGGCTGGTGGCGCGCGTGCGGGCGCTGACCGAAAACGTCACCAGTCTGGCGCTCAAAGATGTCTACGGACGCGTCACCAACAGCTTGCTCGAACACGCAACCGAGATGGACGGCAAGCTCGTGACCGAGAAGCTCACCCAGCAGGATATCGCGGATCGCGTCGGCGCGTCGCGCGAAATGGTAAGCCGCATACTCAATGACCTGAAGAAGGGTGACTACATCACCGTCGAGCAAAAGCGCATCACGATCAACAAGGCGTTGCCGTCGCACTGGTGAGCACAGGCTGCCAGCTATCGGCCGTCCGCTCAAAATCATCCGCCCGCCATAGCCTACGTGGTCGCCCACGCCTCCCCCAAGCTGATCGGCATTATTCCAGCGGCCGGCCAGGCCACGCGCATCGCGCCGTTGCCGTGCAGCAAAGAGCTTTATCCCGTCGGTTTCGACCAAAGCAAAAAGCGGCCCAAGGCCGCTTGTGAATTTCTGCTGGGCCAGATGCGCGCCGCCGGCGCGGCGCGGGCGTTCATTGTGATACGCGATGGCAAGTGGGACATCCCGGCGTACTTTGGGGACGGCGCCAGGCTCGACATGGAGCTCGGTTATCTGATGATGAACGCGCCTCATGGCGCGCCTTACACTGTCGATCAGGCGTACGCTTTCGTCGGTGAGGCGCACGTCGTCTTCGGATTCCCGGATATCCTCATCCAGCCGGACGATGCCTTCGTGCGACTCGCCGCGCGCCAGCGCGAGGGCGGGGCGGAAATCGTGCTGGGTGTCTTTCCCGCCGCCGCGCCAGACAAGGTCGATATGGTCGACGTCGCCGATGATGGCAGTGTGCGCAATATTGTTATCAAACCGAAGACCACAGAGCTGAGTCACTGCTGGCTCATCGCTTTGTGGACGCCGGTGTTCGGCGCCTTTATGCATGACCACCTTGCCTTGCGGCTCGAACAAATCGAGGCGAGCGGCGCGGAGATCTTTGTCGGCGATGTTATTCAGGCGGCGATAGAAGACGGAATTAAGGTCGACTCCGTCGCGTTCGATGAGCGATATATCGATATTGGCACGCCGGACGATCTTGTCAGCGCAGTCAGGGAGCAGTTTGGCGACGCGTAGGGCCGCAATTGTGGAAGTGGCTTTGGAGTAGTGGTGCTTACTTGGGTCGGGGATGAGCGCAGGCGAACGTCCGCCAGCCATTGCGCGGTCTTACCAGTGTAGACTACATGTATGTGACCCCGGACGGAGTTCGCGGGATTGAAGGGTACGACCTGTCCGACCACGAGCTGGTCGAACAGTCGAGCACATAGAGGCACAAAGCCCCTCTTTTTCAAGAGGGGCTTTGGCGGCTTAGTCTGTATTCCAATTCCAGTGAAGCCACTGCACAAAGGCAGCGGCAACGAGCATATGTACGGCGGTGGCGCTGCCATCGAGCACCGCCACTACGGGCACCCACATGGGGGTGACGAGATTGACGAACCACGCGCACAGCAACAAATCCACCGCCAGCAGCACCAGTGCAAACACCACCTTTGCTAGTTCGAACACCACCACTGCTAGTGTCAACAACAGTTTGTGTAGCCAGGTTATCAGCGGGGGCTGACGCGTCGGCTTTGTGATATCGCGTCGGAGTGCTAATAGGTATCCCACGATAAGGGCACCTGGCCCTATAAAAAGGGCTGGCCAAGGAACAACCGGGCCGACATAGAGGCCTACCACGGTCAGGTCTGAAATGGTTTCGAACTCGATTGTCCAGCGCAGCCCGTCCCGACCCCTATCAAAACTACGC